>CANQIV010000019.1 GCA_947624135.1 uncultured Bacilli bacterium
TTTACTTTAAATATATTGACAAAATAATATATTATAAAGTATAATATATGCATATGAAAAAGGAAAGCGATGTATCCACATCCACCCGATTGCTTAAGTGATGGGTAAAATGCCAATGAATTTTTAATTTTTGGTTTTTAAGTGGATACTACGCGTATGCACTTTTTTCATGGTATAAGAAATTAGGAGGTGTTTGTTATCGCAAACAAAGAGAAAGATTTGTTTATTAATGAACAAATTCATGCAAAAGAGGTTATGGTTATTGGTCCAAATGGAGAGCAATTAGGTATTAAATCGATTAAGGATGCTATTACTCTTTCAACCTATGCTGGATTTGATCTTGTAATGATTAATCCAAATGCTAATCCACCTGTTTGTAAGGTAATGGATTATAATAAATTTAAATATCAAAATAAGAAGAAACAAAAGGAAAATATAAAGAAACAAAGAGAATCAAATCTTGAAATGAAAGAATACCGCCTTTCAGTATCAATTGACGTCCATGATTTTAATACTCGTGTAAATAACTCAAGTAAGTATTTACAAAAAGGACATAGAATAAAAGCTACAATTCGTTTTAAGGGAAGAGAAATGGCCCATACTGAATTAGGATACAATGTATTACTTAAGTTTGCCGATGCATTAAGTGATATAGCCGATATAGATCAAAAACCAATTTTGGAAGGTAGAAACATGACAATGATTCTTATGCCAAAAAAAGAAAAATAGGAGGAATATTATGCCAAAAAATAAAATTAAATCACATAAAGGATTAAAAAAAGTTTTAAATGTAAGAGATGGTGGTTCTGTTAAAATAGGACATCCAGGTACTAGACATAACACTGGAAAGAAAAATACAGAATCTAATAGATGTGGAAGAAAAGCATCAGTTTTAAGTAGTGCAGATGCTAATAGATTTAAAAAAATACAATTTTAATTAAGAGGGAGGAATAAACACATGGCAAGAGTTAAAGGTAGTAATATACATAAAAATAGAAGAAAAAAAGTATTAAAATTAGCTAAAGGTTATTTTGGAAGCAAACATAAACTTTATAAGACAGCTAAAGAACAAGTTATGCATTCATTAAAATATGCATATAGAGATAGAAAACAAAATAAAAGAGAAATGCGTAAATTATGGATAACAAGGATCAATGCAGCATGTCGTATGAACGATATTAGTTACTCAAAATTTATTTCTGGATTAAATAAAGCAGGAGTAACAATAAATAGAAAAATGTTAAGCGAAATAGCAATAGATGATGCAAAAGCATTCACAAATTTAGTTAATTTAGCTAAAGATGCATTAGCAGGAAAAACAATTGAAAAACAAGCAGTAAAAACTACTAAAAACGAAGTTAAAGAAGAAAAAAAAGAATCAACTAAGAAAGAAACAAAAGAAGATTTATCTAAATTAACAGTTGCAGATTTAAAAAAATTAGCTAAAGAAAAAAATATAACTGGTTATACAACAATGAAAAAAGATGAATTATTAAAAGCTTTAAAATAATTAGGTCAAATGACCTTTTTATTTTTTTTAAAATGTGTTATACTTTTAATAGATGGTAGAGGTGTAGTTATGTATATAGATTTAATAATAATTATAGTACTAATTTTAATCGCATTCTGTTGGTTTAGAAGCTTTTCAAAAACAGTATATGCAGTTGCAATGATAGATATATTTTTAAGATTAATAACTTATATTTCAGCACATATAGGAATAAAAGGCTTTTATACTTGGGTAAGAAGTATATTCCCTGCATCTATCCCAGCACTTCTTGATAAATATATGGATGGAATATTATTAGATGTATTTGTATGGATTTATGTAGCCCTAATGGTAGTATTCTTATTTTATACGACAAGAATATTTATTAGAAAAAAATAACAATTATCTTGTAAAAATATTACTTATGTGTTATATTTATATTGGTGATGGTATGACAAGAAAAGAAAAAGCAGTTGATTTAATTAAAGAAGTAATAAATGGTGAAAGTTACTTGACATATAAAGAAATTGCAAAAATTACTGGATATCATGAAAAATACCTATTAAAACTAAAAAAAGATGTATGTGAAGGAACTATCAAAACAGTTCATGGAAATACAAATAGGAAACCCATAAACACAATAACAGAAGAAGAAAAAAAATATATAATTTCCCTATACAAAAGAAGCAATGCTTCAATAAGAAAATTTTGCAGATTTTATAGTAAAAGAAGCTATTCATGTATATGGCATGTATTGAAAGAGGCTGGATTAATTTAGTCTTTTTTTATTAGGAAAATGTACAATTTAATGTAAAGTAAAACATTTAATATTTCCTCAAGTTGCATTTTTTTTTTTTTTGATATATAATATTACAAATTTTAAGTGATTGGAGTGGTGTGTTATGAAAAAAAATGAAAAAAAATTTAGTAAAACATCAAGAATATTATGCATTTTATCTGTATTTGTTATAGCCTTAACTATATGTACAACATTGAACAAAAGTAAAGAAACTATAACATTAAATAGTGCTGAGTACGCCGTAAATATTGATAAAGACCCAGATGCTATATATTTATCAGATATTGATTATACATTAGCAAAATCAGGTTGGAAAACAATTTTAATGGACGTAGCAGGCGATGGCAATAAAATTGCTGTAAAAATAGAAAACTCAGTTTATACATTTGATAAAGGTATATGGGCACATGCATCATCAGAATTAGTATATGATATAAGTGCTTATTCAGATCAATATAGATATTTCACTGCATATCTTGGAATTAATAATTCTTCAAATCAAGGTAACGGTGTTAAATTCTATATATACACATCAAATGATAACAAAAATTGGACTTTAAGAACTGAAGAAAATCCTAGTACAACTATGCCTGGAACTAATTCAAAATTCGTAAAAATAGATGTTAAAGGCATTAAATATTTAAGATTAGTTGCAAATGACAATGGTGCAAATGGAAATGACCATTCAGTATACGCAGATGCTAAATTAGTTAAAAATTTGGTTGAAGAAAGTAATGCAGTAAAATCAGTAGAAGAATACGATCAATTAATTAAAACTAAATATGCTAACGAAACATTAGAAAATAAAGAATACGAATTAGCTCTTTTACAGAGAGATTTTGTAAGTAAAGTAGGTCAATTTGCAATAAGAACATTTATCAAAGGTGGAGATAAAAATAAAGAAGCCTTCGAGTGGTTATTTAATAATGTAGATAACTTACGTTTATATATTGTAGGTGGAGCTCCAGATGGTTCATATATAAATTCTTTATATGTATTAAGTGATTTATATGCAAAATATAAAACAGATTTAGAAAATACACAAAGTTTAAATAATATATACGATAATACACTTACATATGGTGATTTATACAAAAAAATGATGATTACACTTTCACTTACTCATTCTACTCAGGTAGCACTCTGGATGCAATATTCACCTGAAAATACATCAGACCCTATAAGACGTTATCAAATATATAAAGATTTACATTTAAAAAGTAAAAACTTAAAAGAAGGAGAAACTGGTGGATTTAAAGCTTGGGAAGGTATGGATTTCACTCCTTTATTTGAATCATTACATGTAGAAGAAATGCGTTTTGTATTAAATAATATAATAGATGACCAAGAAATAGTATGGTTAAATGAATTTACGCAAATGCATATAGATAATGAAACAAACAATAAAGGTAAATATTTAACTCCACACCCATATTTAAGATACGTATGGCCAGATTATGGTGATAGTAGATTCCATGATACAACAAAAAAAGATTATTGGGATAAATTATATGCTGTAAATGGAAAAGGAATATTTACTTACTATGGAGTACAATATATTCCTGGAATATATAAACTTTGGATGACTTTAAATAAAAATGATTGGGAAAGTGGATCAGTATGTGGTGGTATTTCAAAAACAGGTTCTAACATTCGTGGAGCTCATGGTTTACCATCATCAGTTATAAGTCAACCAGGTCATGCCGCACTTATTCATTATAATAAAAATGAACAAGGACAAGGTTATTGGACCATAGATAATGACGTATCAGGTTGGGCTCAATCTGGTAGAACAGAAAGATTAAATTTAAGAATGCCTTTAGGTTGGGGCGATGAAGAATACATAGATAGAGATAAAGATTGGCTAGGTATGGCTACATATGTCCTTTTAGCTCAAGGAGCTCTTAACGATTTTGAAAATTATCAAGCATCAAGAGAAACATTAATATTAGCAGATGTATATAAAAACGATTTAACAAAATTAGAGAAAATCTATCGTCAAGTACTTGCTTCAGAACCTTTAAATATAGATGCATGGTATGGTTTAATCAAAACTTATAAAGCTCAAAAAAGATCTCAAGCAGATTTCTATGAATTATCAAAAGAAATAATTGCTAATTTAACATATTATCCATTACCAATGTATCATTTGGAAAGAGAAATAGCAAAAGAATTAACTAAAACTGAATATGCATTTAAATTTACACTTGATCAAACAGCTGCACTCAATAAAGCAAAAGATGCAACAAACAATGAAACAATTCAAAAACAAGCTGTAAATCAAGAAGCAAATTATTTACTTGGAATATTCGATTCAGAATTAGCTACTTTCTCATTTGATGGAACAGATGCAGGAAAAATAGTATTATCAAGCCGTTTTGACGATACAGGAATTAGATTTGATTATAGTATAGATGGTAAAAAAACTTGGAAAGAGGTTTCTTTCACTGAAAAAGAACCACATAAAGTAACATTAACTAAAGATCAAATTGATAGTATAAATTCTGAAAACGATATTTATGTTCATATAGTAGGAGTAGACTATAGCGAAGCAAATCTATATAAAATAGACATTACAGAAGGTACACTACCTAAATTTAATAATGGAGATTACTTATATGGAAATGATTTAGAAAACCGTGTAATAGGTATAAGTACTACAATGGAATGGCGTTATAGTGGAAAAGATAAATGGACTTCATACGCTAAGTCATCTCCTGATTTAACAGGAAATAAAACAGTACAAGTTAGATCTGCAGCAACAGGTACACAAATGGCAAGTGATTTTGCAACATTTACATTTACAGAAGATAATCAACCAAGTACTAGAAAATATATTCCTATATCTAGTTTATCAATTCATTCATATTCTACACAATCAAAAGACTCAAATAGACCATTTTACGCACCAAGTGCAATAGATGGAAATATAAATACAATGTGGCATACAGATTTCGCAATAGACGTATTAAAACAACCAGGTAAGCCTTTTATAACAATAGAATTAGATAGCCCTAGATATTTATCAGCTTTAGAATTTGCTCAAACTAAATATAAATATAATGATCCAGATTTTATTAAAACAGCGATAGTTTATGTAAGTACTGATGGAGAAACTTGGAAAGAAGCAGCAAGATTAGAAAATATTCCACTTGTATCTAATCAATTAAGCAAAATTGAATTTAAACAAGCAGAATATGCAAAATATGTAAAATTCGAGGTAGAAACATATGATATATTCGCATCAGTTTCAATGTTTAATCTATATGAAGATTTAACTAAAAATCCACATCCAACAGCAGGTATTGCTTATAGTACCACTGAATCAACAAATGGAAATGTAATCGCAAGACTTGTAAATCCAAGCACTAAAATTAAGATAACAAATAATAATGGTAGTGATACACATGTATTTACAGAAAACGGAGAATTTACATTTGAATTTGAGGATGAAAAAGGATATAAAGGTTCATCAACTGCTAAAGTTGATTGGATAGATAAAAGTATTCCAACAGCAAAAGTAGATTACGAATTAGACAATAACAAAAAATTAGTTATATTACTTGGAAACATTAGTGAAAGCGTATATTTATTAGATAAAAACAATAAAAAAGTAAACTATGTTGAAGTAAATAATAATAAGGTAACATCTGTTAGTTATATAAACTCAGCAAATAATGTTTATAAAATAATTGAGGTAGATGAAAAAGGTAATACACAAAATATTACATATAAAAACACTACAGGAAAAGTAACAAATGTTGATACTTATGTAACAACTATAGAAGATGGTAAAATAACAAGTGAATCATATTTTGATAAAGATGGAAATGTTGTTACTATATCAGAATCTGATAAGCAATATTTAGAAAAATTACAAGAAACAATATCAAATCCACTTGAATATACTTTTGAAACTAGTGGTAACTATGAATTTAAGCTTCAAGATGCTGCAAACAATATAACTACAAAAAATGTAAGAGTAGATTATATTAAAAGCACTACTCAAAATGAGTCAGTAATTTTAGGTAGTGATATAACTTATGATATTACATCACTAACAAATGAAGATGTAACAGCAGTAGTTAATACATATATAATAGATACAAGTAAAGAAGAAGCTAATATCGAAATGGTTGAAAGTCAAAGTAAAGAGTATAAATTTACAAAAAATGGAGAATATACATTTAAATATAAAGATTCTAGAGATGAAAATAATTCAAATGTAAGAAGCAATACTGCTAGAGTAAATTGGATTGATAAAGAAAAACCAACAGCTGAAATTAAATATACTACAGATAGTACATCTAAAAAAGTATTTGCAACTTTGACTAACGAAAGTGAAAATATAACAATTATAAATAATAGTGGAAATAGAACATATACATTTACAAAAAATGGAGAATTCACTTTTGAATTCCAAGATGCTGCAGGAAATATTAATACTTTAACAGCAAAAGTAACATCTATAGAAGAAGAGACAAAACATTATTGTGAGGTTGTAAATGGAAAATATTATGATAAAAATGGTAATATAGTTGATAAAACAGCTTATGATAAGTCTTGTACAACTCAACCAGAAAATAAACCATCAACACAAGAACCAGAAGATAACAAACCAACACAGCAACCAGAAAATAACGGAAATTCTAATATGAACACAGGTACAAATAATAATGTTAATAGTTCTAATAAACCAAGTACAAATAATAATACTAATAATTCTGTAGATAAAAATAATAATAACAGTAATAATACTATAGAAGAAAACAAAAATAATAACAGCAATAATACTGTTAATAATACTACAGAAGATAATAAACAAAATAGTACTATGGATGAAAATACAACTAATGATAAAATAAAAGATAATAGTAAAAAAACACCTATATGGTATTATATAGTTCCAGTATTTATAATTATATTGATAGCTTATTTAATAACAATTGTTTATAAAAAACAAAGATAAAAGGATATCGACTGAATATCCTTTTTTATTAATTTTTTTTAAAAAATAACATAATCTATATTGACCCTCTGTCATTATAGATGTATTATTATAGTGACAAGCATATCAATATAAAAAATGAAATATAAAAAAATGACTTGTCGATGAAATAAAATAAGAAATTACTAATACGTGTGAAAAAGAATATCAAATTTATATTAATTATAGAAAGTGGTGTTATTATGAAAATATTTAATAAAGAAAAAAACGAAGAAATCAAGTATGAAAGTGGTTCAGATGTAACGAATGATGAAAAATTTACTGGTAGATTTTCAACTGTTTATATGACAACTGATATAAGTAGTGAGTCATTAGTAAAAATTTATGAAAAATTAAATTGGAATCCTAAAGGAAAAATTGCTGTAAAAATATCAACTGGAGAACCTCCTGCTAGTAACTATTTAAGGCCAGAATTAATTGGAGATTTGGTAAAAAAGATAAATGGTACAATTGTTGAATGTAATACAGCTTATGGAGGTTCACGAAGTTCAACAGAAGCTCATAAACAAGTAGCAAAAGACCATGGATTTTATGATATAGCTGATGTTGATATATTAGATGAGGAAGGTTCAATGTCTATTCCCGTTGAAAATGGTGAGATTTTACAAGAAAATTTTGTTGGCACTCGTTTTCCTAATTATGATTATTATTTAATTTTATCTCACTTTAAAGGCCATGCAATGGCAGGATTCGGTGGAGCAATAAAAAATATTTCTATTGGTCTTGGTTCTAGTGAAGGTAAATCATGGATTCATAGCGGTGGAAAAAGTAAATCTTCTCCATGGGGAGGAGAACAAAATAATTTTCTCAAATCAATGTCTGAGGCAGGTAAAGCAGTATCAGATTATTTAGGACATGGTGAAAGAATCGTTTATATCAATGTTTTAAATAGATTATCCGTAGATTGTGATTGTGATGGAAATCCTAAAGAACCAGATATGCATGATATAGGAATACTCGCATCAACTGATCCTGTTGCGCTAGATCAAGCAAGTGTTGATTTAGTATATAATGCTCAAGATGGCAAATCATTAGTTAATCGAATTGAATCAAGAAATGGATTGCTTACAATAGAGCACGCAGCTAAAATAGGATTAGGTACTAAAAATTATAAATTGATACATATTGATGATTGATGATAAAAAAATGCTAATATATGTTTGGTACTATTTTAAGTACAAATTTCTAAAATATTTATATAATGAGCGATAGAATTTGTTATTAGTCATTAATATTTGAAAATTATTAATTTAGTTTTTTTGAAATAAGAAATGAAAGTTTAATGGAGCAAAGAAAGACCCTTGGTTTAGCCATATTGCAGTAGAAATACCAAGTGAAGAAATGAAGAATATTTTGTTAGAACCTGTAACATATGAAGAATATGGTAAAGTAGGTAACTAAAAAAATATAAACAGACCAGTAATGGTTTGTTTTTTGTTGCGTCTAATAAAATATTTTTAAAATAATTAAAAAAAGTGTTGACGAACAAATGTTATTATAATAAAATAATAATTAATCTATATTTTAATGATAATGTTATAACATATTCAAAATTTTGTACTTGACATATAGTAATAGAAAGATATGTGACAAAAAATTAAAAAGTATGATTAATCAAAAGAAAGGAATGAAAAAAATGAAAAATGAAATTATATTATTTGAAAATCAAAATGTTAAATTGGAAGTTAATGTGAAAGATGAAACTGTATGGCTTACACAAGAGCAAATGGGAACTTTATTTGGTAAGTCAAAATCAACAATAAATGAACATATTAAGAATATTTATAGAGAAAAAGAATTAGAAGAACAAGAAACTTTAAGAAAATTCGGAAATTCCGAATTTAGTGCAAAGCCAATAAATTATTACAATTTAGACATGATAATTAGTGTTGGTTATCGTGTAAAATCTAAAAACGGTGTTATTTTTAGAAAATGGGCAACTAACATATTGAAAGATTATATGATTAAAGGTTATGCTGTTAATCAAAAGAGATTAGAATATCTTGAAAAAACGATTAAGTTAATAGATATTGCAGGAAGAATAGATAATGAATTAAAAGGAACAGAAGCTCAAGAAATAATTAAAGTAATAAATAATTATTCAAATGCTTTAAATTTACTTGATGATTATGATTATAAAAAAATTACTAAACCAAATGGAACCAAAAGCGATAAAAAAATTACATATGAAGATTGTATAGAAATAGTTAGTCAATTAAAATTTAATAGTAATAGTGATTTATTTGCTCTTGAAAGAAATGAAGGATTAAAAGCTATAATAGGTGATATATATCAATCTTTTGATGGAAAAGACTTGTATCCTACTATTCAAGAAAAAGCAGCTAATTTCTTATATTTAATAACTAAGAATCATACTTTTATTGATGGAAATAAAAGAATAGCAGCTACACTATTTATATATTTCTTAAAATTCTATAATATTTTGTATAATGAACAAGGACAAATTATTGATAACAATACACTTGTTGCAATTACGCTACTTATTGCACAATCTAACCCTAAAGAAAAAGATATCCTAATCGATTTAGTAATGAATTTCTTAGTTTCAAAATAGATTTGACAAAATATAATTCTATATCAAGAAAAAATTCTTGGTTTAATCATAAATTATATAATTAAAAAATAATTTGTAAGCAGACCAGTAATGGTTTGTTTTTCTATGTTATAAAAATATCCAAAAAACATTTACAAACAAACGTTCATACTGTATAATGTTATTATCAAGGAGGTTTTATGTGAATCAAGATAAAATGCATTTAATTAACAGAATATTTAATAATGAAACAATTAGAACAATTTGGGATAAGGAAGAAGAAAAATATTATATCAGTGTTGTTGACTTAGTTGGTGTTGTTTCAGAAAGTGATAATCCGAGAAATTATTGGAAAGTTTTAAAACATAGACTAAAACAGGAGGGAAATGAGTCGGTTACAAATTGTAACCAACTAAAATTGAAAGCTTCTGATGGCAAATATTATAATACTGATGTTGTTGACATTGAAAATATGTTTAGAATAATTGAATCAATTCCGAGTAAAAATGCAGAACCAATAAAACAATGGTTAGCGAAATTAGGCAGTGAAAGAATTGATGAGGTATTTGATCCATCAATAGCCGCACAAAGGTCAATTGATTTATATAGAGCAAAAGGTTATGAAGAAAAATGGATTACTAAAAGGATTCAAAACATTCAAGATAGAAAAGAACTTACAGATGTATGGAAAGAAAATGGTATTACTGAAAGTAAAGAATTTGCTATATTAACTAATGAAATATATAAAACTTGGTCTGGAATGACCGCAAAACAATATAAAGAGTACAAAGGTCTTCGTAAAGAAGCACTGCATGATAACATGGATAATATAGAAGTATCTTTAACTGATATAAGTGAAGAAATAACAAAAAGATTAGCAAAAAAAACGAAACCTAAAGGCTTAAAAGAAAATATAAAAATTGCTCATGCAGGTGGACAAATTGCTAAAAACACAAGAGATGAAATTGAAAATCTGCTTGGTGAATCTGTTGTTACTAATCAAAATAATCTTAATTATCAATATATAGATGAAAAAAAATTAGAAAATAAAAAATATTTTGTTAAAAGTAGTGAATAATAAAGGAGAAAAAAATTATGGTTAAAGTAAAAATATGTGCAAATAAAAGTGTTGAAGAAGCTAAAATGTGTTTAGATGCAGGAGCTGATATAATAGGTATATTAGTTGGACAAGAACATAATAGTAGTGATTTTATTGATAAATATAAAGCTAAAGAAATAACTCGTTTTGTAGATAAAAGGTGTGATGTATCCTTAGTGACTCATTTAACAGATGCTGACAAAATAATTCAACTAACAAAATTTATTGGAAACAATATTATTCAATTGCATTCTGATATAAATGAAAATGAGGTAGAAAAAATATATAAATCATTACCAAATGTGAAACTTGTTAGGTTAATTCATATATCTAAAGATGGTAAGGTATGTAATGATTATAAAAAAATGAAATATGTGGATTATTATTTATTAGATAGTTTTAATTTACAAACAAATCAGGTTGGTGGAACTGGATTAACTCATGATTGGAATAAAAGTGCAGAATTAATAAAAAAATTAAACAAACCAGTTTTTTTAGCTGGAGGCTTAAATCCTAATAATGTGAAACAAGCAATTTCATTAGTTCATCCATATGGGGTAGATGTTAATAGTGGATGTAAAAATGAATTTGGTATGAAGGATAGAAATAAAGTCAAAAATTTTATTATTAATGCTAAAAGTTAATGAAAGATTTGTTTCATAAAAATAAAATTAATAATGATGGGATCCATTTGGTTATTAGTACAAACTAACTGAAAATGAAAGCAAATAAATATAAATCATATAAGTATATTTTAAAATAATCACAATTTTGGTATAATATTATATATAATATTTTTCAACTCATACGTTAGTAGGTGTATTAAGAATGTCAGATAGTAAAAAAATAGATAATTTGTAAAAATATTTCCATGGTTTGCAGGATTATCAAGTGATTTATTGTTGATGTCTAGACTATATTTCTTAAAATTTTGATGTTATTGTGATTGAGAAAATATTTTATAAAATTGATTTTTTTAATATAGTAAATATGATATTAAATAAATACGTAAAGAAGGTAAAATATGAACACAGTAGTAATATATTTTTTGTTATTTATCATATATTCATTTATTGGTTGGGGCATGGAATGTATTGTTGCATACATAGATACAAAGAAACTTGTCAATCGAGGATTTTTGATTGGACCACTTTGTCCAATATATGGTTATGGAGTTTTAGGTATACTTTTTTTAATCGGAAATAACAATAAAGATTTATTATCAGTTTTTTTAAAATCAATTTTTATTTGTTCTATCATCGAATACATTACCTCATATCTTATGGAAAAAATATTTAAAGCAAGATGGTGGGATTATTCAAACAAAAAATTTAATATAAATGGGCGTATATGTTTAGAAGCAACATTACCATTTGGCATTTTAGGAACTATCTGTTATTATATTTTAAATCCATTTTTTCTAAAACTAATAAACATTATAAACCCTAATATTAGATTTATTTTAGCCATTATATTATTTTTACTTTATATAATGGATAATATTATTTCTTTTAATGTTATAAATAGAATTAAGAAAAACATTAAAAGTCAAAGAAAAGATAGTACAGAGGAAATTCGTAATAATGTTGTTGAGTGGATTGAACAAAATTCTATATTATATAAACATATAAAAAATGCTTATCCTAATTTTAAAATTAATAGAAAATAAATTTAAAAACATATAAGCTGTATTAACAATATAAATAAAATTATAAGAAAAGGATATCAACGAATATCCTTCTTTATTAATTTTTTCTCTAAAAAAATAACTAAATAATACATTATACTTGCAACTATACAAAGTATCAAAATACCACTTATAACTAAACTTAAGTTAAACACTTGTGAACCATATAGTATAATATAGCCTATTCCTTTTTTTGACACAAGAAATTCACCCATAATAACTCCAATTAAAGACATGCTGACATTTATTTTTAAAGCACTTACAATACAATTTAAACTATTTGGGAAAATTAATTTAGAAAATAATTGCCATTTATTTGCACCCAAAGATTTCATTAATTTAATTTTATTTTCATTAGTACTATTGAAACCTTCATATACATTTATAATTGTTATAATTAAAGATATTAAAAGTGCCATAAATATGATAGACTTAATACCAGCACCAAACCAAATAATTATCATAGGACCAAGAGCAACTTTAGGTAAACTATTTAAAATGGTTAAATAAGGCTCCATTATTTTTTGAATTCTTTTATTCCACCATAATATTGTAGCAATTATTGTCCCTAAAATAGTAGCAATGGAAAAACTTAAAACAGTTTCATATACAGTAACCCATATATTATTAAAAAGGTTATTATTTCGATATAAATTAATAATTGTATCTAAAACTTTTTTAGGACTTGAAAATATAAAAGTATTTATAATATTTAAATTAGCTAATAATTGCCATATTATTAAAAATATAATTATTATAGAAAATTGAAAAAAGCCTATAATAATTTTTTCTTTTTTTCTTTTCTTTAAAAACTTAATATGTTCATTACTATACATGAAAATCAATATCCTTCCATATGGCATCATAGTAGTGATAGAAATTTTTATCTTTTCTATTATTTATAGGTGTAGATTTATTTTCAAGTGAAATCTCATAAATATTCTTTATAACAGCAGGTCTATTTGACAAAACAATTACCTTATCACACATACTTATTGCCTCTGCAATATCATGTGTAACCATTATCATAGTCTTTTTTTCTTTTTTTAAAATATTATAAATGTCATCTGATATTGCAAGTCTTGACTGGTAGTCGAGGGCCGAAAAAGGCTCATCAAGTAATAACAGATTTGGATTATTAGCTAAAGTCCTAATTAGTGCGACTCTTTGTCTCATTCCTCCAGATAAATTATCAGGATAACTATATATAAAATCTTTTAATCCATAAGTATTTAATAAATTTATAACTCTATTTTTACTTTCCTCATTTAAATTGTTATTTATTTCTAGACCTAACAAACAATTATCTAAAATATTTCTCCATTCAAATAGAGAATCTTGTTGTAGCATATATCCAATCTTTGTATCATCTTTTAAAGTAATTTCTCCGTCAGATTTTTCTTCTAAACCACAAAGTATTGATAAAATAGTAGATTTACCGCAACCACTAGGTCCTACAATGGCAACAAATTCACCTTCTTTTACATCAAATGAAAAATCTTTTACCGCTAATATCTCCTGATTTGGTGTATGGTAAATTTTTTTTAGGTTCTTTATGTGCAAAATGTTATTCATATGATGCCTCCTCTAAATTTATAGTATGAAAAATAAATGGTTTTGTTAATGACAAAAGTATCTTTTTTTATTATAAATTAATTAAATATTACTATTGAAAAATAATTCAATTTATAATATAATAATAATTAATTTTAGGGGGATTTTTTATGACATTTACGTATGATGATGCTGATTTAAGTAAAACCATAGCTTGCTTTTGGAACGATGGAAATAGATTTAATATCTTTTATTTAGATGATTCTAAGTCCACTTATATTAGCTATAGTGAAGATGAAAAAGAGAAAATACAAAACATTATGATAAATCAAGCAAAAGATAGACAAAAAGCGTATGATATAATGAAATTAAATGGAAAAAATAAATTAAATTTACTTTTAGTTTTCCTTTTGTCCTTCTTTACAGTCGTAGAGACAATTAACGAAAAAAAATTAAATTTACCTGAAATTTTACAAATAATTTTAGTCGGTGGCTTTACAAATAGCTATTTAATAAATAGAACACAATTAAAAGAATTAAAAAAATATAAGATGTTTTTAGAAATTATAGATAAGTTAGATGAAATTAATTCAGACTGTGGTGAAAAATGTTTACCTCTTGAAATAAATACAATAGATGAATTTAGTTATTCAGAAATAAAAAGTTATTATAAACAATATAGACAAAAATAAATTTTTAATAGCATATATAACTAAATATATCTTTTTTTTTATTAATTTTTAATGTATAATTAATATAGTAGGTGATAGCATGTTAGGTAAAATTATTGGAATAGATGACAATACAGTATTATTAAAACTTAGTATAAATTTAAATGAGGTACCTAGTTTAATAGATTTATATGTAGTATTTGAAGATAGCCATAGAAAATTTATAGGAGAGGTATCTGATGTAAAAGAGGGTATAGCTTATATTAATTTATTAGGTGAATTTAATGATAATAAATTTGTATTTGGTGTATCTAAAAAGCCATCATTTTCAGCATCTGCTAAATTAGTTTCTAGAGAAAAAATTGAATATATAATAGGTATGCCAAATTATAACGAAAAAAATGATTTATATATAGGTAAAAGCCCAATATATGAAGGAATAAATATAGGTGTAAATATAAATGAATTTTTTAGTAATCATTTTGCTATATTTGGATCTACAGGAAGCGGTAAATCATGTAGTGTTGCACGTATATTTCAAAATTTATTTGAAAAAAGCGGTACAGTAGCATACAAATCTAGTATTTTAATATTTGATGCATATGGCGAATATCACAATGCGTTTAAGGATTTAAATATTAAGGTTCCAGAAATAAGCTTTAAAGCCTACACAACAAATACTAAAGATGAAAATGTTTCAAATATTAAAATCCCACTTTGGTTATTAAATGTTGATGATTTAGCGCTCCTTCTCGAAGTTAATTCAAGAACGCAACTTCCAATTATAGAAAAAGCTATGAAATATGTAAATATATTTGCTAGAGAAGAAAGTGAAGTAATAAAAAATAAAAACGATATAATAGCTAGAGCTATTTTAGATATCCTTGCAAGTGGTAAAGCTCCTGCGCAAATAAGAGATCAAATATTTTCAATATTAAGCCATTATAATACAAAAGATTTGAATCTTGAAACTCCTATTTATCAACCAGGATATACTAGACCACTTAAACAATGTTTACTTATAGATAATACTGGTAAAATAAGAGAAATGGAGCTTTTAACAACTTTTATAAATCAATTCTTAGTTGAAGATGTAGAACTCCGTATGCCAGATGGTAGCTTTAAATATACACTTAAAGATTTATATGAAGCATTTGAGTTCGCACTTATTTCAGAAGGTATATTAAATAGTGATAAAATATTTGACGAGTATAATGTATTAAAAGTTAGACTTAGAAGCTTATTAAATAGTGATTATGCTAAATTTTTCGATTCATTCGATTATGTATCAAAAGATGCTTTCGTAAAAGAAATACTTACAATGGAAAATGGAAGAAAAGCTCAATTAATAAACTTTAATATCAATTATGTTGATGATAGATTTGCTAAAACAATAACAAAAATATATTCTAGAATATTCTTTGATTATGCGAAAAACTTACCAAGAAGGGCTAGTATTCCAATCCATATTATACTTGAAGAAGCTCATAGATATGTACAAAATGATAAAGATGTAGACATAATTGGATATAATATATTTGACAGAATTACAAAAGAAGGTAGAAAATATGCTGTTATGCTTGGACTTATTTCGCAAAGACCATCTGAACTTTCTACAACAGCACTTTCACAGTGTAGTAATTTTCTCATATTTAAAATGTTACATCCAACTGATGTAGAATATATAAAACAAATGGTACCTAATATAACATCAGGTGTAATAAAAAAAATAAAACTATTACAGCCAGGTACATGCGTTGCATTTGGTTCTGGATTTAAATTGCCATCACTTATAAAACTTGATATGCCTAATCCAGCCCCTTCAAGTAATAGCTGTGATATTAGTGGTACATGGTTTATAGATATAAAAAATAATCAATAATTTGGTTATTTTTTTCATATATTTTTAAATAAATCATACTATTTATTGATAGGAGATGTTTATGAAAAATATAATACCATTTAAAAAAGATGTTATTTTTAAAACTAATATAAGTGAAATAACAAGTATATCACTTGAAAACACATTATCACTTGAAAATGATGAAGTAAAAGGTGAATTTATAGTAAGTGGGGAATATAAAGTAAATGATACAAGTACATCAGTAGAACCATTTTCACTAAATTTACCATTTTCTATAGTTATAGACGATAGATATGAAACCTCAAAAGCTAAAATAGATATAGATGATTTTTATTATGAAATAGTAAATAATAACGTACTTTCAATATCAATCGATGTACTTATAGATAAATTAGAAGAAAAATCATTAGTAACACTAGATGATTTGACAGACGAAACAACAGAAAAAAGTATATTAGATATTGAGGAGGATAATATGGATAATAATGAAGAAAGAATAATAGAATCAAAAGAAGAAACAAAAGAAGAATCAAGAGAAGAAATAAAAGAAGAAATACAAGAAGAAAATAGAGATAAATTACAAGAAACAATTAACGATCAAAAAGAAGAGGTAAATGAAAAAATAAATTCATTATTTAATCAATTTTCAACCGAAAATGAAATATATGTAGCTTATAACGTTTTTATAGTTAGAGATGGAGATACAATAGATAGTATAATGGAAAAATATGGTGTAAATGAAGAATTATTAAAGCAATACAATGATTTATCTAATTTACAAATAGGAGATAAATTAATAATACCAACCACATATGAAAGAGATTAGTGAACTTTTAAAAATTCATGATATAAGAGCTCATTCTTATAAAAAATGTGGTAATACAATAATTGCAGACACTAATCATGGTAAAGTAGTACTAAAAAAAAGTAGAAACAAAGATTATATATTTGACTATCTTAATACGAGAAATTTTGATTATTACCCACAATATATAAATGAAAATAATTATACGATATCTAAATACATCGATGATGTAAAAATTCCTGATGAACAAAAAATAGTCGATTTAATAAATTTAGTCGCATTAATGCATAGTAAAACTACACATTATAAAAAAGTAAGCAATGATGAATATAAAAAAATATATGAAGATTTATCTAATAACTTTGAATATTTAAACGAATATTATAATGATTTAATAACTATAATAGATGAAAAAGTTTTTATGTCACCAAGTGAATATTTACTCGCTAGAAATATTAGTTATATATTTAAATCTATAGAAAATGGAAAAATATATGTAAATAATTGGCTCAATAAAATAGAAGAATTAGATAAAATGCGTATAACAGTTGTACATAATAATTTAGATTTATCTCACTATATAAAAACCGATAGAGATTTTTTAATTAGTTGGGATAAATCTAAGTTAGATATACCTATTTTTGATTTATATAACTTATATAATAATCATTTTTCAGATTTTGATTTTATTGAATTGCTAAAACAATATGAAAAAACTTATCCACTTAAAGATTATGAAATAGATTTATTTTTTATATTAATAACAATGCCAAGTAAAATAGAATTTGATGATACTACTTATAACATGTGTTTAAAAATAAATAGAGAAATAGAAAAATTAAGCATAAGTAATAAAATTATAGAAGAATATAAAAAAGTTAAGACAAGTACTTAACTTTTTGAAACTTATTTACCATAATATTCTAAAGAAAGAAAAGAAAATAAAAACAAGAAATAGAAAAATTAAAAAGAAATTAAACCTAGTAAAAATGAAAAAAGTTAAAATTAGCTGATAAAATAAAAGTAGAGTGAAACCAATTAATAAAAACCACCAAAATCCTCTTCCCCTGCACCACTTTTTCATAAAATCACCTAATATATTTTATTTATATATAAAATCTTTGTTGATTATATTAGACCATATTACTTAGCATTTTCGCCTTTTCACTAATAATAGTTGCATTTTTATCAATATCACTTATAATATTTTTAATTTTATTAGCGTCCTTTCTCTTTGTAAAAACGTGCAAAATAGTACTATCACCTTGAGATAAAGTAATTATTTTATAATCCTTTAATTTATCTTTAATTTCATTTTCATATTTTTTTCTCGTTATACACATTACAATCAAATAACCAAGCGCAATTTTTTCTTCTATTATACTTCCTAAATATGAACCTACTATAGAACCTAGTACAAAAAAAATAATTTTGAAAATATCTTTATTAATATTTGTAATTACTATTCCAGTTACAAAAATCCATACAAGTGCGACTATACCTTGAAGCAATGCTCCAAGTTTCTTTTTACCATTCGCAACAACTATAATCCTTAAAGTTGATAAGGTATTTTCAATAATTTTAGAAAAAAATATAAAAAAATATATAAGCATAAAAATCCCTCAATATTATTTTAAGTTTAATAAAAAATATTATACTATAGTATATTTTGTTTTCTCAAATATGTTATAACTTTTTTAAAAATAATTTATGTTAAAAAAGTTTTGTTATATAATAAACATAAATAAAAATTTAAAAATAAATATTTAATTAATTTTTTGTTATATTTTTACTATTAACACATAAAATTTATTGGTGATAATATGGATATAAAAATAGGAGATTATGTAACAAGAACCTCACATAAAAATGATATGATATTTAAAGTAATAAGTATAGAAGAAGATATATGCTACTTAAAAGGAGCTAACGTTAGATTATATGCAGATAGTGAAATTGATGATTTAATTAAAGTAGATTTTAAAGAAAGTGATGATAAAGAGGTTGTTGATAGACTTAAAGATACAACCAGTAAATTAGATAGAGATGATTATTTTTATCTACCAGGTAAAATACTTCATATAGATGGAGATAGTGAATATTTAGATAGATGTTTAAAATATTATAATAACGTAAATTTAATGGCAATGGGAATATGTGAGGATGAAAAGGATATATCTAAAAATATTTTAAATTATTTAGAAGAATATAATCCTAATATATTAGTAATAACAGGTCATGATGCTTATTATAAAAAAAAAGGCGACATAGATGATATAAATAATTATAAAAATAGCATAAATTTTGTGAATGCTGTTAAAGAAGCTAGAAAATTTGAAAAAAGTCATGATAAATTAATTATAATAGCAGGAGCTTGTCAATCTGATTATGAAGAATTAATTAAAGCAGGAGCAAATTTTGCATCTAGTCCAAAGAGAATTAATATACATGCTTTAGATCCAGCAATAATTGCGAGCCGTATGAGTTTATCTGATATAAATAAAGATATTGATTTAAAAGATATAATAGGTAGTACTAAGTATGGAAAAGAAGGAATAGGTGGGATTCTTACTAAAGGTACTATGTATATGGGGTATCCAAGATGACAGTATCAAGTGTAAAAAAAGATTTACTTGAACATTTAGGTGATGTTGTAAAATTAAAATACAGTTTGGGAAGAAATAAGTATGAAGAATATGAAGCTGAAATAAAAGAATTATATAATAATGTTTTCTTAGTTAATACTAATCTTGGAATAAAATCATTTACTTATATTGATGTTATTACTAAAGTAATAAAGATTGACTATTGATAGTGAGTGTGTTATAATTTTCTCACATGGGGTCGTCTAGTTTCGACGGATATGTTTGAGGATTAATTGCAAGTCGTAAAGTGGGTAGCGTTATAACCACAAAATTAAAATAACTGGAAACAGAAATCAATTAGCTTTCGCTTAATAATAGCAAGCTGCTCTAATAAATCTTTTCCTATGAGATTTATATAGGGTTCGACTTAGTAGGATATATTATTATGATGTCTATAAGTAATAATGAATTATATAGACTTACTTTTGAATTGTTTGTTGATTAACTTATTTAAAAGGAATTTTATTAATCAAATAAACTTGTAGACGTTAATCTGTTAATATATTCGGACAGGAGTGCGATTCTCCTCGACTCCACCAAATTGATACCAAACTCGGAAAAATACGAGTAAAGATAGAAAGTGCACTTGATAAAAGTGCATTTATGTTATTATATATTTGTCAAGTGACCTTGAAAAAAATAAAAAGGAAATTAGATATTAATATAAAAGAAAAAAAGACGACTCATATATGAAGCCGTTTTTTTATTAAAATTAATTTCAATAATTATTTACTTAAAGTTTTCTGTTTATTAATCTCAAAATCAATAGTTCGATTTTCTTTACTAGCACTCTTTACAAGCACTAAAACCTTATCACCAACTCTATATTGTTTTTTCTCTTTTTTACTTATTATAGCGTGTTTATCAGAATCATATCTATATTTTTCTCCAATATCTTCAAGTCTTATTTTACCAGAAATTTGATTTTTTGTTTTAGCAAACATTCCATGAGTGTAAATTTCAGTAATATAAGCCTCAAATATTTCTCCAATATGTTCTTCCATATATTCAGCCATAGACATACATCTTGCTTCATCTTCGATTAATTTATCAATTCTTTCAGCTTTAGAAGCTTTTTCACTAATATCTTTTAAATTCTTTTCTAACAACGATAAATTATCATTAGTATATTCTATATTATCAATTTCATCAATTAAAGTATGAATTATAAAATCAGATATTCTTCTAATTGGTGAAGTAAAATGACAATAAGTATTTAATTGCAATGCGAAATGTCCTTTATTATCCACATCATATCTAGCAGTTTTCATGGATTTCAAAAGTACAGTTTTTATAATGTTAGCAGTATCAATACTTTTTGTTTTATCTATAATTTTTTTAATAGTCGCTTCATTTATACTGTAAATTTTAGGTATATTAAAATTATAGTATTTAAGTGTTTCAATTGCTTTTTTTACAGTATCCTCATTAGGTGTTTCATGTATTCTATATATAAATGGTAGCCAAGAATAATTTTCAGCAATAGTAGTATTAGTAACAAGCATAAAATTTTCTATAATTCTTTCAGCTTTACCTTGTTTTATAGATTCAAAATCATAAGCTTTACAATTTTCATCTTGCTTTATTTCAATATCTGGTATATCAAAATTAATATAGTTTCTAGAATTTCTAGAATCTTCTAATATTTCTGAAAGTTCTTCCATTATTTTTAAATCATCTATAAAGCCTTCATATCCTTCAACACTTGTTCCATCAAGCACTTGATTAACCTCACTATATTTCATAGCTTTTTTAGAATTTATTACTGAATTATATATTCTATAATCGACAACTTCTCCCCTTGAATTTATAATCATTTCACATGTCTTAGTAAGTCTATCTACATTTTCATTCAATGAACATATACCATTAGAAAGTAATTTTGGAAACATAGGAATACACGTATTATTAGGATAATGACTAGTACTTCTTTCAACAGCTTCATTAAAAAGTTTTGAATTTGGTTTAACATAATAATTAACAGATGCTATACTAACTATTAACTTATAATATCCATTATCAAGTTTTTCAACATATACTGCATCATCTCTATCTTTTGTATTATCACAATCAATAGTAACAATATTTTTTCTTCTTAAATCAGTTCGGTTTATTAAATCTTTTTCATTAACTGTTTTTGGAAGCATTTTAGCTTCATCAATACATTCTTTAGAAAATTCAATAGGTATGTTATACTTTGAGGCAATTAACTTTATATCTATGTTAGGATCAGATATAAATCCAATAGATTGTTTAATCTCTGCATCGTAAAATCCATTATCTGATGTAGTACCAACATTTACTATAACAAGTTCTTCATTTAATAAATTTTTTAATTCATTTTTATTGACATGTATATTGAGACTTATATTCTTATCATAAGGAATTAGCGTAGATTTATATCCATCACCAATAACCTCAAATATGACTTTACCATCTTTTCTTTTAACTATTCTATCAATTTCTCCATTAAAGTCTTTTCTTCTTCCAAAAATTATATTCTTAACGATTACTTTATCACCATCTAAAGAACCATTTAAATCCTCGTGTTTTATAAAAATTTTATATCCATCTTTAGTATGAACAAATCCATTTCCAGCTTTATTTATTTCAATCTCACCGAATGCTAAACCCAAATCATTTGAAAAAATTCTATATCCCTTTTTCTTATCAAAAAACAAACAGCCATCATTAACGAGTTCTTTTAAAACGTCGTTAAAAATATTTGTTTGATTTTCTCCTTTTATTTTAAAAACTTTTTTTAAATCTTCTTTTGAATAAAATTTTTTAGTGTGTGTGAAAAATTCTTCAATTAATTTTTTTAAGTCTTCCATAATCTATTTACCTCACTAAAATTATTTTAGCACATTTACTAATGCAAAGTAAATAAATATTTATTATGATTATAAAAAAAAAGAATTGATTATAAACAATTCTCTATATAAAAGGTTTAAAACCTTAATAATCGTGGCATGGATAGCAGGAGTTGAACCCACATCAGCGGTTTTGAAGCCCCCTTTTTACCATTAAACTAATCCCCTAGATATAGCCACGAATTATTATAGCATATAACCATAAAAATGGCTACTGGCACAAATTGTGGCACAAACTTTAATTTTTTATTTTTTCTTATGGGCATTATTCCCAGTATTCATAATACTTTCAAAGAACATCAATTCATTTTAAGTCAGTTGGTTTTGGAGTAAAAAAAATTAACCTCCAACTTTTCAAAAATTACTCTTATATTATAGGAAAACAAGACATTTAGTCAATTACATTTAAACATTTTAATTGACTAAGAATTTTTAAAAATCAACAATAGTTTAAG
>CANQIV010000020.1 GCA_947624135.1 uncultured Bacilli bacterium
CCAAGATTTTCATCTTGGATTTTTGGCATGGTTTTTTTATATATATTTTTGCTTTAATTTCCTATTATACAAAAAAAAGCATTAGTTTAATGCTTCTTTTAATTTAGATCCAGCTTTACCAGTTACTGCAACTCTTGCAGGAATTTTTACAGTAGCACCAGTTCTTGGGTTACGTCCTTCTTTAGCTGGTTTCTTTTTAGCTGTAAAAGTAAAGAATCCTGTTAAAGTTACTTTTCCTTCCTTTTTTAATCCTTTTGTTACTCCAGTCATGAATGCATCAAGTGCACGAGTAGCATCTGCTTTAGTTAATCCAGCTTCTTCAGCTATATAATTTACTAAATCTGTTTTAGTCATGTTGACTACCTCCCTATCTAATTTAATAAGCTATTTTGCTTACATTTTAATATTATCATATAAATTAAGCGTTTGCAACAATTTTTGATGTTTTTTTTAAAATTTCATTTATTTTTTTATATAATTTCACGAATTTTTCTTTATAAATTCTTCAATTCTTTTAAATTCACTAGTTTTTAAATCTGTTTCATTTAATTCTTCAAATAATTTTTTCTGTTTTTTATCGATTTTTTCTGGTATTACTACATTAATTACTACATACATATTACCTTTAGAACCTGAATGTAAATCTTCAACACCTTTACCTTTTAATCTATGTTTATCACCTGTATTTGTACCCTCTGGTATTGTAAGTTTTACATTACCATATAGTGTTGGTACCTCTTTTTTACATCCAAGTACTGCTTCTGTTATAGTTATTGGAAGCTCTAAATATATATCGTTTCCATCTCTTTCGTAAATTGAGTGATCTTTAACATTAAATTCTAGGTATAAATCTCCATTAGATCCTCCATTAGATCCAGCATCCCCTTTACCTGATAATCTAAGTCTAACACCAGTATCTACACCTGCTGGTACTTTTACCTCTATATCTTTATTTTCTTTTATTTTACCTGTACCTCTACATTTAGAGCATGTAGATTCATACGTTTTACCTTTTCCTCTACAATCTGGACAAGTAGTTCTTGTCATAAATGAACCTAATATTGTACTTTGTTCTTTAGTGATAGTACCATTACCATGACATGTTGGACAAATTTTCTCGCCCTTACCACCTTTACCATTACATTCAGAACATTCTTCATAAACATCTAAATTTATAGTTTTTTTACATCCAAATACAGCTTCTTCAAAAGTTAAATTTACTTTCATTAATCTATCTGAACCACGTTCTGCATGATTTGTATTTCTACCTCCAAAGCCTGAAAAGCTAGAAAATCCTCCACCAAATGATGATCCAAATAAATCACTAAATATATCGCTGAAATCAAATCCTGAAAAGTCAAATCCAGCTCCACCATTCATTTGATCAAATGCTGCATGACCATATTTATCATATTGACTACGTTTTTCAGGATCACTTAAAACTGCATATGCTTCCTGTGCTTCCTTAAACTTTTCCGCTGCATCAGGTTCTTTTGATACATCTGGATGATATTTTTTTGCAAGACGCCTAAAAGCACTTTTTATTTCTTTCTCATCAGCACTTTTACTTACGCCTAGTACCTCATAATAATCTTTTTTACTCATACTAACAACTCCTATTTAGTTAATTCTTGTAATTCCTCTAGTTTTTCCTTAAACATAGACATAGCATCCTCTATTGGTTTAGAAGTAGTCATATCTACGCCTACTTTTTTCAATATATTTAATGGATAATCATTCCCACCACTACTTAAAAATTCTAAATAATTATCCCTAGTTTCTTCATCATTATCAAGTATTCTACTAGCTATAGAAAGTGCGCTTGATAAACCTGTTGCATATTTATATACATAAAATGGAGTATAAAAATGTGGAATACGTGACCATTCATATCTAATATCTTCATCACTTATTACATTATCACCATAATATAATTTATTTAACTCATAATATGTATTTGATATTTCTTCTTCAGTAAGTGGTATACCATTTTGTTCTTTTTCATGCATTATCATTTCAAATTCAGCAAACATTGTTTGTCTAAATAATGTAGTTCTTACAGTATCTAAAAAATCTGTTAAATAATATATTTTTTCTTCTCTTTTTTTAGCATTCTTATATAAATAATCATTTATTAATACTTCATTAACTGTAGATGCTATTTCAGCTAAAAATATAGGATAATTAGAATCTACATAATTTTGTTTTTTAGAATAATATGAATGCATAGAATGACCTAATTCATGTCCCATTGTACTTACAGAATCAACTGTATCATTATAATTTAATAATAAATATGGATATGAATCATAACATCCCCATGAATATGCGCCTGATTTTTTACCACTACTTGGATATATATCTATCCATTTTTCATCGAATGCACGATTTAAATCATTTAAGTATTTTTCTCCTAAAGGTTTAAGTGCTTCAAAAAGTATTTTTTTACCTTCTTCAAATGATATATTGTTTTTATCTTCTTCACTTAAATCTACATATATATCATACATGTGGAGTTTATCAAGCCCTAATATTTTACACCTAAGAGCCATATAATCATACATAAGATTCATATTTTTATGAACTGTTTCTATTAAATTTTTATATACACTAACATCTATATTATCAGAATATAAGCTTCTTTCAAGTGTAGATGAATATTTTTTTACATTCGTTATAAAAGATGATTCTTTAATTTCACCTACATATAAAGATGAAAGTGTATTTTTTAAATTTTTGTAATAATTATACATAGTTTTAAAAGCATTTTCACGTATTTTTCTATCTTTGCTTTTCATAAATGTTATATAATTACTTTGAGTAAGTTCAACATCTTCTCCCTTTTCATTTTTAATATAACCTAAATTTATATCAGCATTATTTATGTTATTAAATGTTTCAGCACACGCACCAAATGCATTAAGTGCTTTAGTAAATATTTCTTCTTCCTCCAGGTTTAATGAATGTGATTTATATCTATATATGCATTCTAAATAAAATTTATATTCTTCTAATTTTTTGTTTTCTTTAATGTATTCACATACTTTATTATAATCTTCTTTTAACATTTCTGGTTCAATAAAAGAATATTTTTCACTTAATGATTCATTTAATTTTTCTATTTTCATTTTAAGTGACTTAGTCATATTATCTTTTGTATCTACATCAAAGTTCATTTTTGAATATACATATAATTTAGTTATAATTCTATCTTGCTCTTCTGTTAGTTTTAAAAAATCATATAACGTATCACTGCTATCTAAAATATGATCTTTATATTTTAATATTTTAGGAGTTAATTCATTAACTCTTTCTATATCTTTATTTATAGCAGTTTCACTATCGTACATACTATTTAAATCCCATTTATATTCATTAGGTACATCTTTTCTTGTTTTATATTCCATATTTTTCTCCTTAATTTAAGAAGTTCTAGTTACCTAGAACTTCATTTTATTTTTCTTCAAAATCAGCATCTACTACATCATCTTTTTTAGATTTTTTGTCCTCTTTTTCTTCTTTAGTTTCTTCTTTTTGTTCTTGTTCTGCTTTTTTAGCAGCTTCTTCATACACTTTAGTTGCAAGAGCCATAGCTGATTCATTTAATTTTTCAGTTTTAGCTTTAATATCATCTATATCATCTTTCTCTAAAGCTTCTTTTAAATCTTTAATTTGTTCTTCTGCTTTTTCTTTATCTTTAGAATCAACTTTATCTCCTAAATCTTTTATAGCTTTTTCAGTAGCAAATATCATTTGTTCTGCTTCGTTTCTAGTATCTGCTTCTTTTTTACGTTTTTCATCTGCTTCACGGTTTGCTTCAGCATCTTTTACCATCTTGTCTATTTCTTCATCTGATAAATTAGTTGAAGATGTAATTGTTATAGATTGTTCTTTATTTGTTCCTAAATCTTTAGCTTTTACATTTACAATACCATTGGCATCTATATCGAAAGTAACTTCGATTTGAGGTACTCCACGAGGTGCAGGAGGGATATTTGTAAGTTGAAAGTTTCCAAGTGTTTTATTGTCAGTGGCCATTTGTCTTTCACCTTGTAAAATATGTATATCTACTGCTGGTTGATTATCTGCTGCTGTAGAAAATACTTGTGATTTACTAGTTGGAATTGTAGTATTTCTTGGAATTAATACTGTACATACTCCACCTAATGTTTCAATACCAAGTGAAAGTGGTGTTACATCAAGTAATACTATATCGTTTACCTCTCCTGTAAGAACTCCACCTTGAATAGCTGCTCCCATTGCAACAACCTCATCTGGGTTAACCTCTTTAGATGGTTCTTTACCAAGTTCTTTCTTAACTAATTCTTGTACACAAGGTATACGAGTTGATCCACCAACTAAAATTACTTTATCTATATCACTAGCTTTTAATTTAGCATCTTTTAATGCTTTTCTAACTGGTTCTAATGTAGAATCTACTAAATCAGATATTAAACTTTCAAATTTAGCACGTGTTAAAGTTGTCTCATAATTTAAATCAGCTGTAATAAATGGTAATGATATATCTGTTGATGTAACATTTGATAATGTTTTCTTTGCTTTTTCTGATTCTTCTTTAATTCTTTGTAAAGCCATTTTATTATCAGATAAATCTACTCCATGTTGTTCTTTTATATCATTAACTATATAATCGATAATTCTTTGGTCAAAATCATCTCCACCAAGTCTATTGTTACCACTTGTTGATTTAACCTCAAATACACCATCTCCGAGTTCTAGTATTGATACATCGAATGTACCACCACCAAGGTCGTATACTAAAACTGTTTGAGATTCATCTTGTTTATCAAGACCATAAGCTAAAGCTGCAGCTGTTGGTTCATTGATTATTCTTTCAACATTAAGTCCTGCAATTTTTCCTGCGTTTTTAGTTGCTTGTCTTTGAGCATCATTGAAATATGCAGGAACTGTTATTACAGCACTTGTTACTTTTTCACCTAAATAAGATTCAGCTGTCTTTTTTAAGTCTCCAAGTATCATAGCGCTTATTTCTTCTGGGCTATATTTTTTACCATTCATTTCAACTTTTTTATCTGTACCCATTAATCTTTTAATAGAACTAATTGTTTCTGGATTAGTTACAGATTGGTGTTTAGCTGTTTTACCTACTATAATTTCTCCTTTTTTTGAAGCTACAACTGAAGGAGTAGTTCTATCTCCATCAGCATTTACAATTACTTTTGCTTCTCCACCTTCGTATACACATACACAACTATTAGTTGTACCTAAATCTATACCTATTGTTTTACTCATATTTATCACCTTTCCTATTCACTAACTTTAACCATTGCTGGTCTTATAACTTTATCTTTATAGATATATCCTTTTTGTAGTACCTCAAGTACCATACCAGGTTCAACCCCTTCTTTTTGTTCTACCATAATAGCATTATGATATACTGGATCAAATGGTTTATTTGCGCCATCAATAGGTTTAACCTCAAAGTTTTCCATAACATTTTGCATGTTACAATAAATCATTTTAAATCCTTCTAAGAATTTTGAAACTTCATCTTCTAGATTGTCATCATCAAGTTTTATTGCTCGTTCAAAATTATCTAAAATTGGAAGAATTTGTTTAATTAAATCCTCATTACAGAATTTTAACATTCTAGTAATTTCTTCATCTTTTCTTTTTCGATAATTAATTAAATCTGCTTTAGCAATTAAAACCTCTTCATTTTTTTTATTAAGTTCCAAATTTAATTTTTCTATTTCTTCTTTATATTTGTTTTTTTCTTCTTTTTTATTCTTTTTTTCTTGTTTTTTATTTTGTTTTTCATTACACTTACATTCATTATCGCAGTGTTTAGAATCTGTATGATTACATTCATCACAAGTACAATTATCTATTGTTTCTTCCATTATTTTCACCTTCTATTTCCCATCTATGTTTTCTTTTATATAATTTAGAAGCGTTACAACTCTATCATATTCCATTCTCTTTGGGCCTATTAAAGCAATAGTTCCTTCTTCTCCATTTACTATATATTTTGTTTTTATAATTGTTACATCATCATCAAAATTGTTCTCACTACCTATATAAATATTAATTCCATTATCTTCTTCTTTAATACTTTCTACAATATCTTTATCTTCAAATTTACTAATTATTTCTCTAATTTTATCAGCATTATTAAATTCAGGCTGCATAAGTATATTTTTTGTACCATTTACTTTAATTGACTCATTTGCAAAATCACTAAACGCATTATAAAATGCATTATATAATATTTCATGTTGTTTAACATATTTTCCTATTATTGGTTTTACTTGATATTCAAGTACCTCACTTACATTATTTATACTAGTACCAATAATTAATTTATTTATTAAATCTACAGTTTGTTTAATTTCAACTACCTCAACATGACCCGGTATATAAATATTCTTATGTTCCACATGTCCCTTATCTGTTACTACAATAGCTACTATATTATTTTCATCTATTGGAACGACCTCTATTTTTTGAACTAAATTTTCACTTGATTGCTTACCTAAAACTATAGTTGTATAATGGGTAAGTTCCGATATTATTTCCATACTCTTTAATATTATATCATTTACAATAAGTGACTTATTGTCGACTATTGTCTGTAATTTTAACATATCTTCACCGTTAAGTTTCTTAGGTTCCATAATATTATCTACATAGTATCTATATCCTTTTTCACTAGGTACTCTTCCAGATGATATATGTGTTTTTTCAAGCAGCCCTATTTCTTCTAGACTATTCATTTCTGATCTTATAGTCGCACTAGAACATTTCATAACATTACAAAGTGCTTTTGAACCAACTGGTCTAGCATTCTTTATGTAATCTTCTACTATTAATTTAAGTAATAATTCTTGTCGCTTACTAATCACTATATCACCTCTACTTTTATTATATAAGTTTTTAATGATTATATAACAATTTTTTAGCACTGCTCTTCTGTAAGTGCTGAAATAAGTATATCACTATTTTTTAGCACTGTCAATAGTTATGTGCTAAAAATTAAAAATAAAAAAAGATAGGAGTTTTTTCCATCTATCTATTTTATCTGATAAACTTTAAAAAAATATTGAATGTTCAATTTTTATTTTACGCAAGTTTTCCTTTACATATTCATAATATCATAAAACGACTTTTTTACAAGTCGTTTTTATCTTATTTTTTATTTTTAATTTTTATAGGTAGCATTTCTTTTTCAGTTAAAAAGCTTTTTACCTCTTTTAAATCAACTAAATTAGAAATAGCATCTATATTTTTAGATTTAGCTACTGATTCATAAAATTTATATAACCAATATGAGTTAAGTAATTTAGTTAAATTCTCATTATATTCATCTTCATTATATTCATCTAAATTAGTATTACAAAGTATATCATAAATTAATTTTATTTTAGTATCTAATCTAATTAATATTTCTTTTAAGTTATCATTACTTAATGAATCTTTAATTGGTTGATTACATATAGTTTGCTTTAAGTTTTCACTCATATTTTCTAGTATATTTTTTACTCTTACTATATCCATATGACGTTTAAATTTATCTGAACTTTTTAAAATCCAAGCAACTTGTTTTACCTCTTCTATATTTGAACATTTAGCTACAGCTTTCGCAAAATCTTCTTCTTTTAATATTTCTATTCTGTTGATATATTTTTTTTGTATTAAATCTATTTCTTTTAATTCTTGATCATCATAATTTGATAATTTTATTATAGTGTTTGTAGATGAATCAAATTCTATAATATCTCCCAAATATAAAAGATTATCTTTTATATTGTTATAATCATTACTTGTTGTTTCTATTTTTATTTGCTTTAATATTTTATTTTGTTCATTATATATAGTTATAAATAGACCAGATATGTATATTAAGTTATCTTCTTTTGTACCTATATATATACTTTTTGTACCGGGTCCATCATATTCTACTTTCGATACAACCCCTATTTTTTTCATAAAAATTCCTCCAAACAGGTTTATATACTATCACATAATAATATTATTGTCAAATTGTTATTTACACTTATATCCATAACTTTCATATTTCTTTTTTGTACTTTTTTTATCTTTATCTATCTCTATATTACCTGTTAAATTTGATATTATTATATTGTTTTCTAATTTTAGATTATATTGTTTTTCATAATCTTTAATGTCTTCAAAATATTCTTCCGCACTTTTTGAATCTGAAAATATCATCTTATCTATTTCATTATATGTATTATTTTTATAATTGAATATTATCTTATTCCTAATTTTTATATCTTCATAATTTTCTTCATAATTACATTCTAATTTTTTTGAGCATCCACATAAAATTAATAATAATGATAGTAAGATAATTTTTTTCATAATAACCACACTTTCCTCTCATAATAAAATTTATGAAAAAAATAAAGTAATAATTACTACTTTATTTCAATATCATAAAAATCAAGAAAGCTATAAATATTAATAACATTATTATTCCATTTATTATATCTGATTTGTTACTTTTATATTTAACACCTACTGCCATAGATAGTAAAACTCCACCAACAAGTCCACCTATATGTGCGAAATTATTAATACTTGGAATCATAAAACTAATTAAAAGATTAAGTAATATTAAAGGTATTATTTGACTTTTTATTACTCCACTTAAATATACTCGGTAGTGATATCCAAAATATACTAATGCGCCAAGTAATCCAAATATCGCACCAGAAGCACCTACAGATACATAATTATCTTGTAAAAAAGAGAATGTAAGTAAATTACCTATAATTCCAGAACCTATAAATATTATACTGTATTTTACTTTGCCAAAAAAACTTTCTAGTTGAGGCCCTATTATATATAAAGAGTACATATTGCATAATAAATGTATTAAACCTGCGTGTAAAAAAACAGATGTAACTACTCTATAAAATTCTAAATTACTACTCATAGAATCTAAGCTTACAAGTGCGCCAAATTTGTGTAATACATTTGGATTTAAATTCATAAAATTACCAGATTCTAAAGCAGTAAAAACGTAAAGTACTAGACAAATTGTCATAAATATATATGTCATAATTGGTTTCTTTTTAGAAAAAACTTTTTCTACTTTTTTTGTTTCTTCTATATTTTTTTTATTTATTTCACTTGTTAATTTTATAAATAATTCAATTCCCTCCTCATTTGTATTTTCTATTTCTAATATGTTTGGAAATTTATTTATTATAAATGAATATTTCTTTAAATCGTCAATAGTTTTTATTTCAGCACATCTTATATTTTCATAATCTTTATTTTCTAAATTTACATTTTCTCCTAAGTTTACAAATATTGAAAGTGCTTCCATCTTTATTGAAAACATTTTACTTTTTATTTTTTTTAATATTTGTTTAGTTCTAAATATATCAAAATCTAGTTGTTCATCATTATGTATATATCCTGAAACTATTCTAATTATTTTATAATCAGCTGCATTATTTTCAAGCCAAATCTCATCTTTAGCGCCGTGTAAAATAACGGGATTATATCCTTGTTCTGTTATAAAATAATGTAATAATTTCATTACAATTTCATCGTTTTTATTTAAAGTAATATCCATAATAATTATCACCTCAAGCAATTAATATTTTAATACATTTATCATAATATGTAAAGAGGTGTGACATGAAAAAAATTTTGAGGTTTTTGTTTTTTTTATTTGTATGGTTTATTGGAATGATTATATTTAAATGGAATAATTTATTCTATAATAATTTAAATAAACCGATATTTGCTTTAAATTTAGATACCATTAAAATTTTTTCAATACTTATCTACATATTAATTTCTATAAGTATTTATTTTGTAAAAGAAAAGTCTTTTGAATATAAGAAAATACTTGTTATGAATTATTTTTCTAATTTAATATTTCCTTTTTTATTTTTTACATTAGAAAGTACTATTTTAGGATTTATATCTATTTTTATTATTTTAATTAGTTCTATATTTTTATATTGTGAATCAAAGTTGAGTAAAACCGCATCTAGGTTACTTATTCCTTATATTTTATTTAATTTATATTTATCTATTTTAATTTTGTTTATATTTTTTATGAATTAATTTTTAAATTTAAATGCTTTATTTATTATATTATCTCCATATGTTTCTTTTAATTTATCTAAAACTTTATCTAATTCTCTATTTTGTTTAGATTCTTCTATATTATCAAATAAAGATATTTGTTGATTTATAGACGATGATAACTTTGATACACTTACACCTATTAATCTTATTCCTTCACCATCCCAGAGTTCTCTCACAAGGCTTTTTGAAATTTCATATATTTCATCTGTATTATTTGTAGAATTTTTTAATTTTCTTTGATGTGATGAAACTTTAAAATATTTATCTTTAAGAGTTACTCCTACTTGATTAGCATATTTATTTTTCTTTCTTAAATTTAAGCACACATTTTCTACTAAAGGATATAAATATTTATAAATTTCTTCTATATAGTTAAGATTATAACTAATCGTTGTTGAATTACTTATGCTTTCAACATTTGGTTTTTTTATCATTATTATTCCATCATCAATACCTTTAGCGCTTTTTATCAATCTATCTGTTTGATTCTTAAAATATGGATATAATTTATCATAACTTGAATTAGCTAAATCGCCTATAGTATTAATTTTAAGATCTTTTAATTTTTTACTACTACTTTTACCTACTCCATATAAATCTTCTATTGGAAGAGGATACATCTTTTTTTCTATTTCATTATTAAATAAAGTATGAACTCTATCTGGTTTTAAAAAATCCGATGCCATTTTCGCACATAATTTATTATTTGCTATACCTATATTTACTGTAAACCCTAATGTTTTTTTTATTTCATTTTTTAATTTGTATGCAAAATCTATTGGATTTCCATACAAGTTTTGAACTTTTCCATAATCGATAAAGCATTCATCTATACTTAATTTTTCTATATCTGGTGTATATTTACTGATAAGATTAAATAATTTATTAGACATTTCTTTATACAATTTAAAATTTGGTGGATAAACTTTTAAATCATCGCATTTTCTTCTAGCTTCTAATATGGTATGAGCTGTTTTAACTCCTCTAGATTTAGCTACCATGCTTTTAGCAAGCACTATGCCATGTCTTTTATCTTCACTACCTATTACTGCTTCTATATTTCTTATATCAAATTTATATCCATGTTTTAATAAATCTACGGCTGTCCATGATAGAAATGCATTATTTACATCTATATGCATAAATATATTTTCCATATAACCACCAATATAATTATATATAATATAACTTATCAAGTCAATAATAAAACAAACATATATTTGGTGTAAATGAAATGTATATAAATTGTTTTTTATTTATTTTCAGTTGAATTAAATTACTATATTTTTTATAATTATCATAGGTGATTCTTATGAAAAAAAGATATATATTTTTAATTATTGGAATATTATTTATTTTATTAGTAGCGTATTTAATTTATAAAAATTATTGGGCTAATTACTACAGTTTAAGTCATATTAATGATTTTGAAAAATCAAAAGAAAACTTTGTTATTAACGATACGATAAATATTAAAACAAATAAATTAAATGAAGAAGAATATTTAGTATTTAAAAACATTAAACTTAAAAATGATTTTAAAGATTGGGATGTAAAATATAGTTCTGATGGTATGGAAATTAAACTTGATGATGAATTTATTTGGTACACTTTGAATGGAAATGAAGCTCTAATTGGAATAGCAAAAGGTCAAACATTGTTTGATTTATATAAAAATGGAGATATTATTTCTAGTGATGAAAGAACAAATATAAGTTCTAATTTAACAAAATTCTTTAAAAAAAATAAAATAACAAATGACATTGAATTACTTAAATATATTGAAAAAACTAAAAATGATAAAATTAGTATCTTAGACCCTATAAGTGATATGAAAAATTTTTATGATATACACTCATTAATTAGAGGTACATATATTAATGTAGATGGAATAAATTTAATTAATGGAGATTATGATGGATATTGTTTTACTTATAATTTTGATACTTTACTTATAAAAGAGTGTAATATAATTAATGATAATAAAAGATATACTTTAACTTTTTATAATTTAAATTATTTTACAGATGAAAAAATACAAAATTTATTAAATACAGTAATAATAGATTAAAAGCCTAAAGGCTTTTTTTTATGAAAAAAAACTACATAAGTTTTATCTTATGTAGTTGGAACTAATGCTATACGGAAAGTTTCATAATAAAATGAAGCACCTGTGCTACCACCACTACCAAATATTGATGCATGGATACCATCGACATAACTTGCACCACGTGAGAACCATGGTTGCACAGAAGAAACGCAATATGCCCAATCAGTATACCAATTTGATGTTTCTGAAAGTGCATGTCCATAACATTCTATTCCATTGCATGCTTTTGATAGTGTACTACTTGTATAATTATCATAGTATTTTGCGTATGGTAAACTTTTAAATTTAGTTGTTGATATATCTTTATTTAATACTCCCATTACAAATTCCCAACCACCTCCACTCATATCATATATTCCTGTTATATTTCCTGTTGTTGATTGAGCTGTATTTGCTATATAGTCCCCATTTCCTGTTATAAAAGCACTACTATTTTGTACAATTTCTTTTTTATCATATCCATATTTTCCATATTTGCTTTGTGATAGATATGCAACTGCTCCCCATTCACTATTTTTAATCATATGTAAATCTCCAAGAATACTTAATCTATTATCCATTGATTGTGCTGCATAGAAGAAATTTGATATATCATTATACCTTAATGATTCTACATTTGGTAGTATTCTAAGTCCATCTGCATTTTCGCAATTATTATCAACACATTCTAAATTATTATTTTCTGTCGATGCAGATAATGTTGTATGACTTGTTTCAAACTTTCCTATCCATATTCCTGATAATTCTTCTCCTGCTTCTCTATTTCCATTACTATTATTATCCCACCAAAATACTGGGTGTACCCTATATCCACTACTATTTGTATTTTCATATACTGTATCTTTTGATATAAAGTTTACCTCTATTTCTCCCGGACTTTCTGCGCTTATTCCACCTTTTCCATATAAACCATCTATTTTGTATTCATATCTTGGTATCCATACAAACATGGCTATTGCTTCTGGGTTATCTCCTTCTACTGTCACTGTTTCTCCTACTGTTTTATTTATTCCATCATTTAATATTACTGCATTTGCCCATTGCTGTTTATCATAATCGTACCATTTTGTTGTAGTATCTGATACAATCCAATTATTATTTTTATATTCTACTGGTGTTAAGCTTCCTAGGTATGGACTTGTAACTAATATATTTATTGTTTTTGCTGTTCCTTCATTTTCTGAAGCATCTCTTACATTTACTGTATGATTTCCAGTTGTTGTAAACTTACATACATTTGATTTTTGCCATACACCATCACAACTATATGCTGTTTCATGTAATCCACTTTTATCATCTAATGAATCAATTATTGTTACATCTTTTTCACTTACTGTTGCTTTATAAGTTGGTCCTACTTTATCTATTTTTAATGTCGTTCCTGTTGATGAATTACTATAATTTGTTTCATCAAATGTTATTGCATATATTGTTGCTGGTGTATTTGTTTCTTCACTATATGTTACATTTATATCTCCACTTACTTTATACCATGTATTTGCTTTTATAGCATTTGTACTTGCATTTGTACATGTTTTTGGTTTACTATTTTCTTCTGTACATGAAGCTAATACATTTACATTTGTTGTTCCGTTTAATGTTGATTTTATATAATATGTTGGGTTTGTTATATTTTTATTTGAGAATGTTACTTTTGCTACCTCTTCTTTTGAATATCCATTTGTTGTAGTTAAACTAGCATTACTTGGTATGTGTATAATTGATATACTTGGATTTTCTATTTTTTCTGTCTTTATTGATTTTGTTATTTCTTTTGTTAATCCTGCTTTATTTTTTACTATTACTTTTATACTATATTCTGTATCTATTTTTAATTTATCAAATGTGTACGTGTTTTTATCTATATTATTTATTTCTTGCTTATAATCATCTGGTTCTGTTATTTGATAACTATAACTTGTTGGTACGCCATCTATTATTTTTACTATCACTAATATACTATTTGATGTTGATGTTATATTTGCTTCTACATCTAATCTATTAGCTAATAAATCTTCGACTGTTCCTTTAAGTATACTTAAATCATCTAGTGTTCCTTCCGCACTATATGTTCCATCGGTTACCTCTTTTAATTCTACCTTTCCTTCTCCATTTAAAAACACTTTACCTTTTAAATTCTTTGAATCAAGAGGTAGTTTACTTATATCTATTTCTGTTCCTTGTTCAATATTATTTTGAGCAGCATAAAGTTCATAAGCATGTTCTATATTATTTAAACTTATTTTAAACGCTTTGTACTTTGAATCATTTATTACTCCCAAAATTATTGGGGTAGCTATTACTGCTATTATAGCTAATATTACTATTACAGCTAAAAGTTCTATTAGGGTGAACGCCTTTACTTTTCTAGTGTAAAGTACCCCCCCCTACTCATATTTCTTTGTTTTAATTCTTTCATAATTCCATTCCTTTCACTCTAATAGAAGCTTTTTATTACTCTTCTATCTATACTAATAATATCACTTATATCTATTTTTTACAAGTATAATTTTGAAAAATGTAGTGGTAAACTTAAAGTGGACAATAATTAATTTTTTAGGTTTATAATTTTATTTTCATCTTGACTTTTGTTGTATCTTAGTTAATCATTTATCAATAATTTATGATTAAATTTTTTGTATAACTTTCCTATTATACGAAAAAAAGATTAAATAATTAATCTTTTTAAAAGAAGTAAGGAGTGTTTGTCAAGGTTTTTCACCTTGCATTTTCATTATATAAATTATATATGTTTAAATATTGTTATATATGTGTATTTTTTATGAAATATTTAAATATTCTTTTAATGCACTACTTATTGCTTCAGAAAATCTTTGTGGCTCATTTACAAGTAAATTTAAATCGTTAGCATAATTTAGATATGCTGTTTCTATTAAATAAGGTTCAGCTGTTTGTATAGACGTATAATATTCATTTTTTGGATATTTAGCATTTCTTCCATCATTATAAGCCATTGTATTTAATCCACCTATTTCTCTTATCATAAACATATAAGGAGCGCCTTCTTTTATATCGTAAGCAAGCATTCCATTAGCTAAATTTTCTTGTTTTGCTTGTTCTATTAATTGTGGAGTAAAATATTTAAAATAAATCCCATCTCCTACCTTAAATGAAGGATTTTTAGAATAACCAACAATTTTAGCAATGTTATTAGCAAATGATTTAGCTAAAGTATAATCTATATTATTTGGTACATATACCTCGACACCGCCATATTTCATTATTCCATAATCACTATTCATATGGATAGATAAACTAATTTTAGCGTTTGAACTATTAATTATAGTAGTTCTACCACCAACACCATATGGATCTAAATATGAATCATCATCTCTAGTAATTAATACTTTTAGTCCCATATTTTCTAATTCACTTTTCAATAATTGTGATATATTTAAAGTAATATTAGATTCAATATAAGTAGTACCATTTAAATTATAAGTTGCTCCTGGATCTATCCCACCATGTCCTGGATCGATTGCTATATCATAAACATTATCTGGTAATTTAGATTCACTTATTATAAATTGTAAATAATTTTTAGTTTGCTTTTTTTCTTCTTTATTTTCTTTGTATATTTTTTCTTGATTTTTATAGTTTATATTTATTTTGTTATTAGTTCCATTTTTAGTAATAGTGTAATATTCTAAATCACTGTTTTGTGTACCATTTTTTAAATTATAATAATAATTTGTTACAGTAGGTTCTTTATCATTAGATTCCTCTACTATTGATTCTTTAACCATTAATATATAATTTCCCTGTATTAAAGTTTCTAAATCTATACCAGTATTATTTTTATTTGATATTTTAAAGCAAGTTTTACCATCTGAATTATAAAAATTACTATCCAAATCTATTTCTTCTGTTAAATTTTTTAAAACTAAAGATGTTTCATTTGTAATAACTTTATCAACACATGCATTTATATTAAAATGTGTACCAAATATAGAATAACTATTAACTAAAAATTCATTTTCTTCAGTTTCGTTAATCATATCTTCAATTGTTTTTTCTTTAGGTGTACTACTAAATATATTTTTTCTAAAAACAATAAACAATACTAGCAATATTAATAAAATTGACAAAATAATTATTAAAACTTTTTTCTTCATATTTATCTCCTATATCCATACTCCAAATACGATTGCTGCCATACTAAGTAGTAATCCTACGCATAAAAATACTATAACTATATCTCTTTCATTCCATCCAAGTTTTTCTAAATGATGATGAAATGGTGTCATTAGAAATACTTTTTTGTGAAAATACACCATACTTATTATTTGAATTAAACAAACCAATGTCTCAAATATAAACACGCCTGATACAAATATAAATGTAAGTTCATGTTTTGTTATTATTGCAATTGTAGCAAGTGTTCCACCTAGTGCGAGAGAACCTGTATCTCCCATAAATACTTTAGCTGGTCTTGAATTAAATGCTAAAAATCCTATAAGAGAACCAACCAATACGAAACAAAATACTGCTATACTATCTGTTCCAGGTATTGCCCTTGCATTCGCACTTATCAAAGCAAAAGTTAAAAATGCTATAAAAGAAAGTCCTCCAGCTAGTCCATCAAGACCATCTGTTATGTTAACCGCATTACTACTTGCGACTAACATAAATAATATGAAAATTCCGTAAAACCATTTAAAATCTATTTCTATACCTAAAGTATATATTTCAAGTGTTGATTTAGCTCCACTTTTCATATATATGAAGAAAAATATAAGTGCGATTAAAAGCTGACCTGCTAATTTTTGAAACTCTGTAAGACCTACATTATTCTTTCTTTTTATAATCAAAAAATCATCTATAAATCCTAAAATACCATAAGCTATGAATACAAATAAAACTATGAAAAAATTAGGTGAATATGTAATTTTTTTAAGTAATAGTAATATTACCATAGCCAGTACTGTAGATATTATAAATATTAATCCTCCCATAGTAGGAGTTCCTTCTTTATCTTTATGTCTTTTAAATAGGTATGTACTTAAAGTTTGTTTTGCTTTTACTTTCTTTAAAAATGGAACTAATATTGCCCCAATAATTATCGAAAATATAAAACCAATCATCATTGCAAGTACACCTTTAGTTAATTGATACATAAAGTTCATCTCCTAACAATTTTATAAACTACTTCCTTATCACTAAAATGTATCTTTTTATTTTTTATTATTTGATAATCTTCATGACCTTTTCCTAGTAATAATAGTATATCATTTTTTTCTAACATTTGTATACCCTTTTTTATTGCTTTCTTTCTATTTTTTATTATTTTATAATTTTTCTTTTCAAGTTTATAAGTTATATCTTTAAGTATTTTTGAAGGTTTTTCAAATCTTGGATTATCACTTGTAAATATAACATAATCACTATAAGTGGTTGCTATATCACCCATTATACTCCTTTTACTTTTATCTCTATTTCCACCACAACCTACTATTGTTATTATTCTATTATGTTTTAAATTTGATACTGCATTTATTATTTTAAAAACAGCATCTGGAGTATGAGCATAGTCTATTATTATATTATTTTCATTATATTTAATTATATCCATTCTTCCTGTTGCACCTTCTAAATCTTTTATTACATCATTTATATTTCCTATATTTAATAATTTAAGTAATATTATTACTACAGTTACATTATATATATTATATTCTCCTATTAATTTAGTAAAATATTCCTCATGATTTACTTTAAAATATGAACCATCTAAACTAGTACTTAATATTTCTATATTATAATCACTATTATTCTTTCCATAAGTTATATTTTTATTATCCAATAAAAAATAATCTTTATATTTATCATCATTATTTACTATTGCAAAAGAATTATTTGTCATTTTAAATAATTTTTGTTTCTCAAGTACATAATTTTCCATAGTTTTATGATAATCTAAATGATCTTGTGTCAAATTAGAAAATATTACATAGTCAAATATAAGTGTGTCTACTCTACCCATAGACAGTGCCTGACTACTTACCTCCATTACTACATATTCTATACCTTCTTTAACACATTCAAGTAGCATATTATATAATTCATAAAGATTAGGAGTAGTATTATTTAATTGTTTAAAATTATCATTAATATAAAATCCTAAAGTACCTATATAAGCACACTTAATATTTAATTTATTAAGTGATTTATATATTAAAAAACATGTAGTAGTTTTACCATTAGTTCCTGTCATACCAATTAATTTTAATTTTTTTATTTCATCATAATAATTATTTTCTAAATATTCTTTTAAATATTTTTTAGTATCACTTACTAATATAGTATTTACACTATATTCTCCATCTTCAGCAATAATAGTAGTAGCACCATTTTTTATAGCGTCGTTTATGTAATTGTGTCCATCATCATTTACTCCTCTTAATGCGATAAATGTATCACCATCGATTATTTTTCTAGAATCTATTTTTATATTCATAAAAAAACACCTCTAAAATATATTATGAAAAATAATTTTTTTGGTGTTTTTGTACTATTAAAAATAATTTTTAAGAAGAGCATTTAGTTCAACCGCATATTCCATAGGTAATTCTTCTCTAAATCTATCTATAAATCCCATTATTAATAATTCTTTCGCTTTTTCTTCTGTAAGACCCCTACTCATCAAATAGAATAATTTTTCTTCACTTATTTTAGATACTGTCGCTTCGTGATTTATATTAGAGGAATCATTTTCTACTATATTTGTTGGAACTGTATCGCTTCTAGAAATATCATCTAATATAATGGTATCACATTTTACTATACTTTTTGAGTTTGTAGCATTCTTTGTAATTTTTACTTTACCTCTATATGTTGAATCCCCGCCGTTTGCTGCGATTGATTTACTTATTATTTCACTTGTTGTATAGGGAAATAGATGAATCATACGTGAACCAGCATCTTGTATTTGACCTTTAGTTGCAACAGCAATAGATATACATCTACCTTTAGCGTATTTTCCATTTAGTATGCATCCCGGATATTTCATATTTACTTTAGAACCTATATTTCCATCTATCCATTCCATTAATCCATTTTCATCTACAATTGCTCTTTTAGTTACTAAATTATATACATTATTAGACCAATTTTGTATTGTAGTATATCTACATTTAGCGCATTTTCCTACATATATTTCAACAACGGCTGCATGAAGAGAATCTTCAGAATAAGTAGGAGCTGTACAACCTTCCATGTAGTGAAGATCTGAATAGTCATCTACTATTATTATTGTTCTTTCAAATTGTCCCATATTTACACTGTTAATTCTAAAATAACTTTGAAGAGGTCTATCAAGTTTAGTATGAGGAGGTATATATATGAATGTACCACCACTCCAAACTGCTCCATTTAAAGCTGTATATTTATTTTCATCATATTTTACAAGTTTATTAAAGTATTTTTTAAATAGGTCAGGATATTTTTTTAAAGCAGTGTCGGTATCACAAAATATTACATTTTTTAAAGTCAATTCTTCAAGCATATTGTGATATATTGATTCACTTTCAAATTGCGCACCTATACCAGCTAAATATTTTTGTTCTGCTTCTATTATACCAAGTTTATTAAATGTATCTTTTACATCTTTTGGTACTTTGTCCCAGTCATTAACGCTCTCTCCAACTTTTTTATAATAAGTTATATCATCAAAATTAATATTTAGTTCTGGTCCAAATGATGGATTAGGTAATTCCATAAATTTTTCATATGACTTAACTCTAAAATCTCTCATCCATTTAGGTTCATTTTTTATTTTTGATATTTCTATAACTTTTGATTTGCTGATACCTTTTTGCTTCATTGTTAGTCACCTAATAGTATTATACTAAATATTTTAATAAATAAAAAGAAAAAAATAACTATTTGTTACTTTTTTCATCTATTACATCTTCTACACCTCTCCAAGTAAGTAACGCACAATTTTTTCTATTAGGTTGTTTTGATATATCACTATAAACTACTGCCTCACCAAGTATTTCTTCATTGTAATCTTTTTCATCTATCATATTTTCAAAATTTTTTATTATTTCTTTTGCTTCACTTAACTTTTTTCCTATCAAAGACTCAGTCATTATTGATGTTGAACTTGTACATATCGCACATGCCTCTCCATCAAATTTAATATCTTTTATTGTATCATCTTCTATTTTTAGTTCTAAGTTTATTTCATCAATACAACTTTTACTATTAGTATTTATACTTATATATGAACTATCATGTATTAATCCTTTATTATGTGGATTTTGATAATTTTCTAAAATTATTGCTCTTTTTAAATCTGAATTCATTTAAGTCACCCAATTAATTATATACCTATTTGTTTTTTTATTCAAATAAATGTCAAAAATTTTGTTAAATAAATTTTGTTATTGTTCACATAATAAAGAATATGATATAATATATGAAAAGAGTTAAACTAAAGGTGATACTATGAAAGATTTATTAAAAATTTTATTTATGTTTGGTCTAGTAATAGTTGTTTTTATATATAAAGATAATATTTCTAATTTCATTAATGATAAGATTATTTATAAAGGTAGTAATGAAATATTAACATATAATGAATATTATCTAAATAATGACTATTTATATGTACAAAATATCGATACTAACAGTGTTAGTAATTACCAAGAAATGTTAAATATGTTTTATACTATTATTAATAGTGGAGATGATAGTTTTTCATTTTATTGTAATTATAATAAATGTATAAATGATGCGAAAGAATTAGTTAAAAGTAATGAGATAATTGCTAATATAAATAATTTTGTTCATCCATATAATTCTTTTTCTAATATAAATATTGATATTATTTCTAATGGTAAAATTACTGTTAAAATTAAAAAGGTATATAATAATGACGAAATTATTTTTATAAATAGTTATATTGATGCATTCATGAGTGATAATATAAATGATAATATGAGTACAATAGATAAAATAAAAGTTTTTCACGACCATATTATAAATAATACTATTTATGATGAAAGTAAAAAAGAAGAATCTTATACTGCGTATAACTTACTTACTACAGGTAAATCTATTTGCGGTGGTTATAGCGATATTATGGCGATATATTTAAATAAATTAGGTATTCAAAATTATAGAATTACATCTTCTAATCATATATGGAATTTAATTCATTTAGATAATAAGTGGTATCACATGGATGCTACATGGGATGATCCTGTTACTAGTGATGGTAATCAATATTTGCTTCATAATTTCTTTATGATTTCAACGGATGAGCTTTTAGCACTAGATAAAGTTGAACATAACTTTGATACTAATGTTTATTTAGAAGCAAAATAAAGTTCAAAAAATGCATTGTTAAATGCATTTTTTTGTTTTATGAAATAACTATTCTAAAGCCATCTGGGAATTTAGCTATACCAGTATATGATGTATAACCAAATATTGATGCTTTGATATCATCATCAGTACGACATCCTCGATAAAACCAAGGAGCAGATGCATTAACTGCAAAGTTATATCCACTATACCATCCTGCTGTTTCTGAAAATGCATGTCCTCCACATTTATCATTAGAACATTCATTAACATTTATTTCGTATGAATCATAATATTTTGAATTAGGTGCAGATGTAAATCCTGAATAATTTTTAGTTGATGTTGAACCCCATGGTAAATTTAAACTTGGGGTTGTTTTGTATGCTGGTTCATAATACGCCATTACTCTTTCCCATGCTCCTCCACTCATATCATATATTCCTGTTATATTTCCTGTTGTCGATGCATTTTGTCCTTTCTTTGTTTCATATGTATTTACACAATTATCTATTTCATCTTCATCTGCTATATTACCAGCAAATCCAGTCATATATAAAGAACAATTATTAACGTATATCTCTTTTTTATCATATCCATATTTTCCATATTTGCCCTGTGATAGATATGCGACTGCTCCCCATTCACTATTCTTCATCATGTGTGAATCTCCTGTTTTATCTATTAAATTATTTAATTTTTGAGCTGTTTTAAATTGATTTTTAGGACTCTGATACATAAGTGAATATGAATTTGGTAATACATATGGTTCTTGATTTTCGTTATCACAATTTTCAACATTTGAATTTTTATAGCATATACTTGTTTTTTCAGCACTTGGTTCAAATTTTCCTACCCATATTCCTGATAATTCTTCTGTACCAAACTTAAATGCTGGATGTACTCTATATCCTTTACTATTTGCATTTTCATATACTGTATCTTTTAATATAAAGTTTACCTCTATTTCTCCTGGACTTTCTGCACTCACTCCACCTTTCCCATATGGTCCTTCTATTTTATATTCATATCTTGGTATCCATACAAACATTGCTCTTACATCTTTAGTTAAATCTAGTTCTTGTCCTGTTGTTTTACTTATTCCTTTATTTAATATTACTGCATTTGCCCATTCTTGGTTTGCATAATCATACCATTTTTTAGATGTATCAGCTACTACCCATTTATTGTTTTGATATATTACTGGTGTCATTCCTTTTAGTTCTGGTTCTGATGGGCTTAATTCTGTTATTGTTATTGTCTCTTCTGTTCCTATATTTTCTAATGCATCTTTTACATTTATTTTATGACTACCTATTGTTTTAAATTTACATATATTTGATTTTTGCCATACCCCATCGCAACTATATGCTGATGCATGTAATCCACTTTTATCATCTGTCGCTTTTATTGTTACATCACTTAAACTTATTTCTTTTGTATATGTTGGCCCTGTAGTATCTACATTAGTTATTGCTAGTGGTTTTGATATTATTGTTTCTTCTCCATCTACTATTACTGTTGTAAGTGTTCCATTTTTTGCTGGTATTGTTGTTGTTACATCATTTTCATTTACACTTACATCTGCTTCTACAAATTCTTCACTATCCCACCTATATTTATATACAACATTATCGAGTTTTGGATATGTGATTGTTACTGTTCCTTCTTTTATATATTCATCTTTTGGATTTAATTCTAATTTAATTTCATCTACTTTTTCTGTACTTACTGTTTTTGTTATTTCTTTTGTTAATCCTACTTTGTTTTTTACTATTACTTTTATTTTATATTCTGTATCTATTTTTAATTTATCAAAGGT
>CANQIV010000021.1 GCA_947624135.1 uncultured Bacilli bacterium
CATTTTTCTGTTAAGTTACTTGGATTTAAATATATTATTGCTTTTACTCCTACATGTTGTTTAGATGGTATTGTGCTTTCCTTTGTTACTCCACTTAATATTGTTACTGTTTGTTCTTCTCCTACATTTTCTAAAGCATCTCTTACATTTATTGTATGATTCCCTATTGTTGTAAACTTACAAATATTTGATTTTTGCCATGTTCCGTCACAGCTATATGCTGTTGCATGTAATCCTATCCCCGTATCTTTTGCATCAGTTATTGTTACATTTCCCATATTTATCTCTTTTGTATATGTTGGGCCTAAAGTATCTATATTATTTATTGTAATTGGTTTTGATAACACTATTTCTTCTCCATCTATTAATGCAGCTGTAAGTGTTCCATTTTTAGCTGGTATTTCTATTGTATTTTGATTTGCTGTTGTAAATTCTTCTTCATTCCATTTATATTTACCTACTAATCCTTCTTCCTTTATATCATATATTATTGTTACTGTTCCTTCTTTTATGTATTCATCATCTGGACTTAATTTTATATCTATACTACTTTCTGTTTTTAAAGTTTTTATTGTCTTTGTTACCTCTTTTGTTAATCCTATTTTATTTTTTGCTGTTACTTTTATTGTATATTCTTTATCTATTTTTAATTTATCAAAAGTATGTGTATTTTCTTGCTTATTATTTACCTTTTCACTATAATCATTTGGTCCTGTTATTTCATAACTATAACTTGTTGGATATCCTTCTATTCTATCTACTGTTACTATTATACTTGTTGATGTTGAATTTAAATTTACATCTATTTTTAATTTATTTTTTACAAGTTCATCTATTGTTCCTTTAAGCACACTTAAATCATCTAGTGTTCCTTCCGCACTATATGTTCCATCTGTTACTTCTTTTAGTTCTACTTTACCTTCTTCATTTAAGAATACTTTTCCTTTTAGGTTTTTAGAATCAAGTGGTAAATCTTCTATATTTATCTTTGTACCCGGTTTAATATTTTTCTGTACTGCATAAAGTTCATAAGCGTGTTCTATATTTCCTAAGCTTATTTTAAATGCTTTATATTTTGAATCGTTTATTACCCCTAGTATTATTGGGGTAGCTATTACCGCTATTATAGCTAATATTACTATTACAGCTAAAAGTTCTATTAGGGTGAATGCCTTTACTTTTCTACTGTAAAGTACCCCCCCCCCTACTCATATTTGTTTGTTTTAACTCTTTCATAACTTCATCCTTTCACTCTAATAGAAGCTTTTTCTTACTCTTCTATCTATACTAATAATATCACTTATATTTAATTTTATCAAGTATAATTTCGTCAAAAAACTACATAAGTTTTATCTTATGTAGTTGAAGTTATAACTATTCGGAATGAGGTAAGAAACATTCGTTGTCCTCCATCATAACTACTAGTAAAAATTCCAGTAATGGTAGGATCATCAATAAAACTGCCTCGTACTAACCAAGGATAGTTAGATAAAACAAAATTTGTCTTACCATACCATCCTGCTGTTTCTGAAAGTGCGTGTCCATAACATACTCCTCCATTACATGCATCGGATAATGTTGTACTTGTATAACTATCGTAATATTTTGTATCTGGTAAACTATCAAATTCACTATTTTTTATATCTTTATTTAGTACTCCCATTACATATTCCCAAGCTCCTCCATTCATATCATATATTCCTGTTATATTTCCTGTTGTTGATTGGGCTATGTTTGCTATATAATTTCCTCCACCTGTCAAATAATCACTATTTAAGTTTTTCTCTACAGATTTATCTTCTTTTTGATATGAAGAATTCCCATATTTTCCAAATTTACTTTGTGATAGATAAGCTGCTACTCCCCATTCACTATTTTTCATTTGGTGTGAATCTCCAGTTTTATCTATTAAACTATTTAATTTTTGTGCTGTCTTAAATTGATTACTTACACTTTGATATCTTAATGATGATACATTTGGTAATATGTATGGTTCTTGATTTGCATTATTACAACTATTAGTAGCATTTTCTATTATTAAAGTATTCTCAGGTCCAGATAAACCAGTTAATTTTACAGTTTCTTTAACATAACAATCTGTTGTTTTTTCTACACTTGTTTCAAACTTTCCTACCCATATTCCTGATAATTCTTCTGTTCCAAATTTAAATGCTGGATGTACTCTATATCCACTACTATTTGCCCCAGAATATACTGTTTCTTTTGATATAAAGTTTATTTCTATTTCTCCAGGACTTTCTAGACTTACTCCACCTTTTCCATATGGTCCCTCTATTTTATATTCATATCTTGGTATCCATACAAACATTGCTCTTACATCTGTTTCTAAATTTAATTCTTGTCCTGCTATTTTATTTATCCCGTCATTTAATATTACTGCATTAGCCCATTCTTGATTTTCATAATCATACCATTTATCTTTTGTAGGATCTACTACTACCCAATTATTATTTTGATATACTACTGGTATTAAATTTCCTAATTCTGGTTCTAACACCAATTCTGTTTTTATTGTCTTTGTTATTTCTTTTGTTAAATTAGCTTTATTTTTTACTATTACTTTTATACTATATTCTGTATTTAAATTTAATTTATCAAATGTATAAGTATTTTTTGTTGTATTATTTACTTTATTACTATAATCATCTGGGCCTGTTATTTCATAACTATAACTTGTTGGATATCCTTCTTTTGTTTCTATTTCTATTGATATACTACTTGATGTCGATGTTAACTTCATATCTACACTTAATCTGTTAGCTAATAAATCTTCTACTGTTCCTTTAAGCATACTTAAATCATCTAGTGTCCCTTCCGCACTATATGTTCCATCTGTTACTTCTTTTAATTCTATTTTTCCTTCTTCATTTAAATATACTTTTCCTTTTAAGTTCTTTGCATCAAGAGGTAGTTTAATTATATCTATCTCTGTTCCGGGTTCAGTATTATTTTGAGCAGCATATAATTCATATGCGTGTTCTATATTATTTAGACTTAACTTAAATGCTTTATATTTTGAATCGTTTATTACTCCTAAAATTATTGGAGTAGCTATGACTGCTATTATAGCTAATATTACTATTACAGCTAAAAGTTCTATTAGGGTGAACGCCTTTACTTTTCTAGTGTAAAGTACCCCCCCCCCTACTCATATTTGTTTGTTTTATCTCTTTCATAATTCCATTCCTTTCACTCTAATAGAAGTTTTTTCTTACTCTTCTATCTATACTAATAATACCACTTATATTTATTTTTTACAAGTATAATTTAACAAAAAAAGATTATACAAATGTATAATCTAATCTAATAATCCTTGTTCAAGTGCTTCTAAAGGTTCTTCTTTAAGAGCTTCTAACTCTAAATCATAATCAACCTTTTTATACTTTTTAGCACCAGTTCCAGCTGGTATTAATTTACCAAGTATAACGTTTTCTTTTAATCCTTCAAGTCTATCTACTTTTCCATGAATTGCTGCATCTGTTAAAATACGTGTTGTTTCTTGGAATGAAGCAGCTGATAAGAATGAATCTGTTTCAAGAGATGCTTTAGTAATACCAAGTAATACTGGTCTACCTGTTGCAGGTTTTTTACCTTCTAGGATTAATTCTTTATTGACATCTGTAAAATTATTTATGTTAACCATTGTTCCAGGTAAGAACATTGAGTCACCAGAATTAATAATTTTAATTTTAGATATCATACGTTTAGCAATAACCTCAACGTGTTTATCAGAAATATCAACACCTTGAGAACGATATACTTTTTGTGTTTCTGATAAGATATATTGTTGAGTTGAAATTGGATCAGTTACAGCTAATAATTCTTTTGGACTTATAGCACCATGAGTAAGTCTTTGACCAGATTTTACCTCTTGTCCTTCAACTACTGAAAGTTTTACGCTATAATTTGTAACATGTTTACGAGTTTCTACATCATTCTTAATATGAATAATATATTTTCCATTTTCTTCTTCTATCTTAGTAACTACACCATTAATTTCAGCTATAGTTGCTTTTCCTTTTGGATTACGAGCTTCAAATAATTCTTGTACACGAGGTAAACCTTGTGTGATATCGTCTCCTGCAACTCCACCTGTATTAAATGTTCTCATTGTTAATTGTGTACCTGGCTCACCTATTGATTGAGCAGCCATGATACCTACAGCTTCACCTTCTTCAACTATTTGACCAGTTGCAAGGTTACGTCCATAACATTTTTGACAAACTCCATGTTCTGTCTTACAAGTAAGAATTGTTCTAATAGGTACTTTTGTAATTCCAGCATCTATTATTTTATCTGCAATTTGTTCTGTTATATAAGTATTTCTTTCACAAATAACTTCTTTTGTTTCTGGATTTAATATCTTTTTATTTGTAAATCTACCTAAAATACGGTCATATAATGATTCAATTACAGTTCCATCTGCTTCATTAATAAATGCTTCAACTACTGTACCATTTTCAGTACCACAATCTTCTTCTCTTACAATTATATCTTGAGCAACATCAACTAAACGACGAGTTAAGTATCCTGCATCTGCTGTTTTTAATGCTGTATCAACTGCACCTTTACGAGTACCATGTGTTGATAAGAAGAATTCTGCAACTGTAATACCTTCACTAAATGATGAAATAACAGGGATTTCTTCTGATTGACCATTTGGTTTAGAGAATAATCCTCTCATACCTACAAGTTGTGTATATGAACCCATATCTCCACGTGCTTTACTTGTCATCATTATACAAATTGGATTATCTTTATCTTCTTTAACCATTGATTCAAGTTCTGCTGTAATTTGTTTTTTAGTATCTGTCCAAATTTGAACTACTTTATTATATCTTTCTTCTTCTGTTATTAAACCACGTTTAAATTGTTTATTAACTTGATCTACTTTCTCTTGACTATTTGCAATTATTTCAGGTTTTTTCTTAGATTCTTTAATATCACTGATTGCTATACTTATTCCAGCAACTGTAGAATATTTAAATCCTAAATCTTTTAATTTATCAAGCATTACTGATGTTTCAGTTGTTTGATAACGTTTATAAATTTGAGCAATTAGTTTAGAAAGTACACTTTTATTGAATGCTTCAGTAAGTGGCATTTCTTTTATTTTTTCAGGAATATTAGTTCCTTTATCTATGAAATATTTACTAGGAGTTACTTTTTCAATATTTTCTGATGTTCCTTCTGCTATATATTGGAAAGTATCAGGGAATATTTCGTTAAATAATATTTTACCTGGTGTGGTCATTAAATATTTATCCATATATTTATCTGGGAATATTTTATGTCTGAATGATTTTACTGGTAAAGCTATTCTTGTATGAAGTGTTATTTCACGTCTTTCATAACTCATTAAAACTTCATTTGGATCTTTATAAACTCTACCTTCTCCAGGTTCTCCTTCTTTTTCTATTGTTATGTAATAGTTTCCTAAAACCATATCTTGTCCTGGAGTAACTATTGGTTTTCCATCAGATGGTTTTAAGATGTTATTTGCACCTAACATAAGTATTCTAGCTTCTGCTTGAGCTTCTTCTGTAATAGGTACGTGTACAGCCATTTGGTCTCCATCGAAATCCGCATTAAATGCTGCACATACAAGTGGATGAAGACGTATTGAACGTCCTTCAATTAATTTAGGTTCAAATGCTTGAATACCAAGTCTATGTAGTGTTGGAGCACGGTTTAACATTACAGGGTGTTCTTTTATTTTTTCTTCTACTATATCCCATACTCTTGGATCTTGATTTTCAATCATTCTTTTAGCAACTTTAATATTACTTGCTATTTCTTTTTGAACTAAACCATTTATTACATGTGGTTTAAATAACTCTAAAGCCATTTCTTTAGGTATACCACATTCATACATTTTTAAATTTGGTCCTACTACGATAACTGAACGACCTGAATAGTCTACACGCTTTCCAAGTAAGTTTTGACGGAAACGTCCTTGTTTACCTTTTAACATGCTTGCTAAAGATTTTAAAGGCCTATTTCCTGCTCCTGTTATATTTCTTCCACGTCTACCATTATCAAATAAAGCATCTACTGCTTCTTGAAGCATACGTTTCTCATTTTGAATTATTATTGAAGGAGCACCAAGTTCCATTAATTTTTTTAAACGATTGTTACGATTTATAACACGTCTATATAAATCATTTAAATCAGATGTTGCAAATCTACCACCATCTAATTGTAACATAGGTCTAAGTTCTGGTGGGATTACTGGTAATGCGGTTAAAATCATCCATTCTGGACGATTTCCAGATTGTAAAAATGCATCTAATACCTCTAATCTTTTTATTAAACGAACTCTTTTTTGACTTTGTGAATCTTTAATTTCTTCTATTTCAGCTTTAAGTTGATTTACCTCTTTTTCAAGGTCTACCTCTTCTAGTAATTCTTTTATAGCTTCAGCACCCATACCTACTCTAAAACTATTTCCATATTTTTCATAATAAGTACGGTATTCTTTATCACTAATTGTTTGTTTCTTTTCAAGTGGAGCGCTTCCAGGATCTAGTACTACATAACTTACGAAATATAATACCTCTTCAAGATCTCTTGGACTCATATCAAGTACAAGTCCCATTCTTGATGGTACTCCTTTAAAAAACCAAATATGAGATACTGGAGTTGCAAGTTCTATATGTCCCATACGTTCACGACGAACTTTAGAACTTGTAACCTCAACTCCACATCTATCACATACGATATTTTTATATCTTAATCTTTTATATTTACCACAAGAACATTCATAATCTTTAGTAGGTCCAAAGATTTTTTCACAATATAAACCATCTCTTTCAGGTTTTAATGTACGATAGTTTATTGTTTCTGCTTTTTTAACTTCACCATATGACCATGAATGAATTTTTTCAGGTGAGGCAATACTAATTTTTAATCCTTCAAAATTATTAACATCCATTAATCCTCATCCTCCTCTAGCTTTTCATCATCTATATCATCTAGTGTATCAATATCATTTTCTTCAAATTCATCTTCATCTGAATCTTCTAATTCTTCTTCATAATCTTTTTCATCTTCATCTTCAATAGTATCTTCATAATCCTCGAATGTTTCATTATCTTGTTCTTCACCAATTAATTTAGATTCGACTTTATCAATTCTATTTTCTAATGTATTTTCTAATTTTTCTGCTTCTTCTAAATCTTTAAGTTCTACAAAATTTCCTTGCTCATTTAATACTGTTATGTCAAGTCCAAGAGCTTGGAATTCTTTTATTAAAACTCTGAAACTTTCTGGAATTCCTGATTTTGGAATTGGTGTTCCTTTAACTATTGATTCATATACTTTAACACGACCAACAACATCATCAGATTTAATTGTCATCATTTCTTGAAGAACGTGTGCAGCACCATAAGCATAAAGTGCCCAAACCTCCATTTCTCCAAATCTTTGACCACCAAATTGAGCCTTACCACCTAATGGTTGCTGTGTTACCATACTATATGGTCCTGTTGAACGTGCGTGTAATTTATCGTCTACCATGTGGTGTAACTTAATCATATACATGACACCAACACTTATACGATTATCAAATGGTTCTCCAGTACGTCCATCGTATAGTACTGTTTTTCCATCTTCATCTATTCCTGCTTCTTTTAAAGCATCTATTATCTCTTCTCTATTTGCACCGCTAAATACTGGGGTTGCTACATGAATATTAAGTTTTTTAGCAGCTGCTCCTAAATGCATTTCAAGTATTTGTCCTATGTTCATACGGCTTGGAACTCCAAGTGGATTAAGCATTATATCTATTGGTGTACCATCTGCTAAGTATGGCATATCTTCTGATGGTAATACAAGTGAAATAACACCTTTATTACCATGACGTCCAGCCATTTTATCTCCAACAGTTATTTTACGTTTTTGTGCGATATATACACGTATTATTTTTGATACACCACTAGGAAGCTCATCAGTATCTTCTTTAGTGAATATTTTTATATCATGTACTATACCTTCACCACCATGTGGTACACGTAAAGATGTATCTCTTACCTCACGAGTCTTTTCACCGAATATAGCATGTAATAATTTTTCTTCGCTAGTAAGTTCAGCCATTCCTTTTGGAGTTACTTTACCTACTAATATATCATCATCATGAACCTCTGTACCTATACGAATTAGACCATTTTCATCCAAATTTTTACGAGCTTCTTCACTTACGTTAGGAATATCTCTTGTAAATTCTTCTGGTCCAAGTTTAGTATCTCTACATTCAATTTGATAATCTTGGATATGTATTGATGTATAAACATCATCTCTAACAAGTCTTTCATTTAAGATAACAGCATCCTCATAGTTATATCCATTAAAGTTCATAAATGCTACTGTAACATTTCTACCAAGAGCCATTTCTCCCATATCTGTTGCTGGTCCATCTGCAATGACTTGTCCTTTCTTTACAGTATCACCAGTTCTAACTATAGGTTTTTGGTGGTAACAAGTACCTGCATTACTTCTTTCAAAATCACTTAAATAATAAGTATCCATACCACCTTTAGTCTTTATATTTATTTTTCTTGCATCTACGTAATCTACAACACCATCTGCTTTAGATATTACAACAGCTCCACTATCTCTTGCACTTATTGCTTCTATTCCTGTACCAACAATAGGAGCTTCTGGTTTTAAAAGTGGTATTGCTTGACGTTGCATGTTAGAACCCATTAATGCACGTTTTCCATCATCATGTTCAAGGAATGGAATTCCTGCTGTAGTGATTGAGAATACTTGTTGACTTGATACGTCTATGTAATCAACATCACTACTATTTACCATAACATTTTCTCCACGGAAACGTACTGGTAATGTTTTATCAATAAAATTATCATTTTCGTCTAATTTAACTGTTGCTTGAGATATATGATAATCTAATTCTTCATCAGCTGTCATATATCTTATTTCATCTGTTAAATGACCATTTTCTACTTTTCTATATGGAGTCATAATAAATCCATAATCATCTACTCTAGCATAGGATGCTAAAGCTGTTATAAGACCGATATTTGGACCCTCTGGTGACTCAATTGGACAAAGTCTACCATAGTGTGATGGATTTACGTCACGTACCTCCATACCTGCTCTATCTCTTGAAAGACCTCCAGGTCCAAGACTTGATAAACGACGTTTGTTAGCAAGTTCTGCAACTGGGTTTGTTTGATCCATGAATTGTGACAATTGACTTGAACCAAAGAATTCCTTAATAGCTGCTGTAAGAGGTCTAATATTTATTAATGTTTTAGGTGTTACTTCCTCAAGTTCTTGAGTACTCATACGATCTCTTATAACTCTTTCAATACGAGAAACACCTACTCTAAATTGATTTTGTAATAATTCTCCTACTTGCCTTACACGACGATTTGACAAATGGTCTATTTCATCGTATGATCCTATACCTTCATGTAAATTTAAATAGTAAGAAATTGAAGCATAGATATCAGAAATTGTAAGTCTTTTTTCATTGATAGTTTGATCGTTACCTATAACTTTAACTATTTTTTCTGGATTATTTTTAGAGTAAACATGAACTATTTGTACTTTGTTATAAGTATCTAATTCATTATTAATTAAAACCTCTTGAACACCATAACCATCAGCCATTATAGGTTTTAAATTTTCTAATACCTCTTTAGTTACTAAAGTACCTTTTTCATATTTTAATTTTCCATTTACTTTAATATCTTCTGCAAGTATAGTATTGTATAATCTATCAACTACATTTAATTTTCTGTTAAATTTATAACGTCCTACTTTAGCTAAATCATATCTAAATGAGTCAAAGAATCTAGATATTAATTGGTTTTTAGCACTATCAAGTGTACTAGGTTCACCTGGTCTTAATTTAGAATGAATATCTATTAATGCTTCATCTGTATTTTTATTAGCATCTTTTTCTATAGTACGTAAGATATAGTCATCTTCTCCAAATAAATCTACTATATCTACATCACTTGAAAGACCTAAAGCACGTAGTAATGTAGTTACTGGAACTTTACGTGTTCTATCTATACGACAATAAATTACATCTCTTGCATCTGTTTCATATTCAAGCCATGTTCCACGAGTTGGTATAACTTGTGAAGTAATTATATGTTTACCATTCTTTTTATCTATTTCACGAGAAAAATAGACACTTGGTGAACGAACTAATTGTGATACTATAACACGTTCTGCACCATTGATTATAAATGTACCACCATCTGTCATAATAGGCATATCGCCTAAATAAATTTCTTGTTCCTTAACCTCACCTGTTTCTTGGTTAAAGAGTCTTGCTTGCACTTTTAAAGGTGCTGCATAAGTTGCATATCTGTCTTTGCAACCTTTAATTGAGTATCTTGGCTCTTCAAAGGAATAATCTCCAAATTCAAGCGTTAAATTTCCAGTAAAACTTTCAACTGGAAAAATATCATCAAATACCTCTTTTATTCCTTCAGTCATAAACCAATCATATGATTTTTTTTGAATTTCTAATAAATTATTTAATTCAATTGCATTTTTAGTTTTTGCATAACTTCTTCTTTCACGGTAATCACCAAATTTTTTAACTGTATAAGCCACTTTTTCACCCCATAAACTATATTTTTTAGTAAGCATGTATCTAGCAGAATAATACATACCGCCAATTTATAATTTTACCTTATTTCAATCAATATGTCAATAAGTTTGACAATCAATTACATAAAAACCTTTATTTTTTTTTATTAATTTTACATGGTAATATTTTTCCATATCTTTCATAGTACTTTTAGCACCCTGATCTTTATTAATTACGAATATTAAATGTCCATTTTCTTTTAAATATTCTTTTGCATCTATCAATATTTTATATAATATATCCTTACCTACTCTAATAGGTGGATTTGTTATTATATAATCGTATTTTTTTGATATATTACTATATATATCACTTTCAAATATGTTGACATTAACTTTATTTATTTTAGCATTTACTTGTGCTAAAGATAAAGCACGCTTATTTATATCTATCATATCAACTTTAGAATTTGTGTTTGACGCTATAAATATTCCAATAGGTCCATAACCACAGCCAAAATCAAGTACATCGCCATCTATATTTTTTATTTCTATATTTTCTAGTAAAGTTCTAGTACCAAAATCCAAACCTTTTTTAGAAAACACATTATTATCTGTTTTAAAAGTATAAAGGTTACCATTAATCTCCGAATGAGTAGTAACCTCTTTGCTTTGTACGTTTGTTTCACTGTCAAAATAATAAGACATAATATCACTTTCTTTACTTAATTAATTTTTTGTACATAATTTTCATTAATTTTTGTCTTTATAAGTATCTTATTTTCTTCTATAATATTTGATTTAATTTCCTCAAGTATATTTTCTACATCTTCAAATGTATATTCTGATTCTAAATAGCCTAAATCATTTAAATAATTAGCTAGCGGTGTTGCAGAAATTATTGTCTTACCATTTTTTCCTAATGAAAGTTCTAATGAAGAACATTCAAAAATATCTTCATTATCTAATATATTTGTATATTTAATTGTATCTTGTTTTAATACAGATAAATTTTTTTCACAAATATAATATTCATCTGTATTTAAACTATCATCTTTTATTTGTACAAGATAACAATTTTTTAATTGTTCATATTCTATTAATCCTGTTGTTATATAATCTCCATCAACTGTTTTTTCTTTTGTAAAATATACTTGTTTTTTTGAATCAGAAAGTTTAGATATAGAAACAAATCCACCTAAAGCTATTAAAGCAGTAATAATTATAGTATTTGCACTTATATTTTTCTTACATTCTTTTTCATCTATTACTTCGTTTTTCATAACCAAAAATCCCCCAAATTATTAATTTTCCCCTTAAAATTCTTTAATAATTATTAATTATTTAGAAACGACGAAAGTCTATACTAATTTTAGTACAGACTTAAAAACCACTAAATTATTATTTAAATTCAACAGTAGCGCCAGCTTCTTCAAATTTAGCTTTCATTTCTTCAGCTTCTGCAGAAGCAACTTTTTCTTTAACAACTCCGCCGTTATCAGCAATAGCTTTAGCTTCTCCTAAACCTAATCCTGTAATTTCTTTAATTATTTTGATAACAGCTATTTTGTTAGTACCAGCATTAGCAAGTACTACATCAACTGTGCTTGGACCTTCACTAGCAGCAGTTTCTCCTGCTGGAGCAGCAGCAACAGCTACCGCACTTGGGTCTACACCAAATTCTTCTTTCATTAAATCTACTACTTCTTTAATTTCTAAAAGAGTCATTTCTTTTAGTGAATCAATAATTTCTTTTGCGCTTATTTTTGCCATAAACATATCCTCCTTATATTTTTAATTTTCTAAATTTTTACTATGTAAATCTAAGCATATTGCAAAATCCCTTGGGATTTGTAATAATCCGCTTGCAAACATTGTAAGTAAACCTTCTCTTGATGGAATAGTTGCAAGTTTTTTAAGTTCATCAAGTTCTGTAACTTTACCATCTACAATACCAATTTTCATAACTAATTTATCATGAGTCTTTGCAAACTCACTAACAGCTTTAATTGGTTCGATAATATCTTTTCCAAAAGCAACAACTTTTGGTCCATTTAATTCTGATTCAACATCTATATTTAAATCTTTAAGAGCACGAGCTACTAAAGTATTTTTATATATTTTAAGTTCAGAATCAGATTCTTTTAATTTTCTTCTAAGTTCCATTGTCTCTTGAACAGTTAAACCATTGTTTTCAAGAAATATAAATGAACTAGATTCTTTTACGTTTTTTGTTATTTCATCGATAACTTTTTGTTTACTTTCTAATATTTTTGGATTTGCCATAAAACACCTCCTAATCTTTGTACCTTATCAAAAATGTCTCCATATACCGTAGAGACATTGAACTTTTTTATTTAGTTCCTCGGTAGGTAATTTAAGATTTCTCCCCTACTGTCTTTGGTACTATCTTTCCAACTAGATTTTATTATAACACATCGTTATTATTTTGTAAACAATTAATTTTCAAAATTTGTTGTATCAATTTTAACACCAGGTCCCATAGTACTTGAAATTGATATATTTAATATATATTTACCTTTAACTGTACTAGGTTTAGTTTTGTTAATAAGAGATACAAAAGAATTTATATTTTCTACTAATTTATCTGCATCAAAAGATGTTTTTCCAACTATTACAGCTACATTTCCAAAAGAATCTGTTCTATATTCAACACGTCCTTTTTTAACATCACTAACAGCTTTTGCAATATCCATTGTAACTGTACCAGTTTTAGGATTTGGCATTAAACCTTTTGGTCCTAAAACACGGCCAATTTTACCTAAAGCAGGCATCATATCTGGAGTAGCTATCATAGTATCAAAATCAAACCAATTTTCGTTAGCTATTTTGTCTATCATGTCAGTATCTCCAACATAATCAGCTCCTGCATCTTTTGCTTCTGTAGCTTTAGCGCCTCTAGCAATTACTAAAACTTTTTTAGTTTTACCAATACCATTTGGAAGAACTGTAGCGCCTCTTAATTGTTGATCAGCTTTTTTAGTATCCAAATTAAGTCTTAAAACTAATTCAACAGATTCATCAAATTTAGCTGTTTTAATTTCTTTTACTAATTTTACTGCTTCATCTAATGAATAAGCTTTAGCTTTTTCTATTTTACTAGCAGCTTCTAAATATTTCTTTCCTCTTTTCATTTTAACCTCCATAAATTTTCATACAATAAGTTTTGGAAAAGCGGAATTCCTATTTCAAATCGTATTTTAGTTTTCTTCTACTTTAACTCCCATGTTTTTTGCAGTACCTGCAACAATTTTCATGGCTTCTTCTACTGTATAGCAGTTTAAATCTGGTAATTTAATTTCAGCAATTTGTCTAAGTTGTGCTTGAGACATATTCCCAACACTTTCTTTAGAACCTTTACTAGAACCTTTCTTAACATTACAGATTTTCTTTATTAAGAATGCTGTTGGTGGAGTTTTAATTACAAAATCAAAAGTTCTATCTTCATAAACAGAAATAACTACTGGTAATATATCTCCCATCTTATCTTTAGTTGCATCATTATATTTTGTACAGAATTCTTGTAAATTAATTCCTGCTGGTCCAAGCACAGTTCCTACTGGTGGAGCTGGTGTAGCTTTTCCTGCTGGAATTTGTAATTTAATTTCTTTTACTAATTGTGCCACGAAAAACACCTCCTATAACTTTTAGCTTTTCGTTTTTTATGTGGTACAAATGCTCCGCTTTCAAGAATAATCTCAACATCGCTCCCACAAATCTATATTAAAAATCAATATAGCCATTTAATAATAACACATTTTTTTTTATTTGTCTATAATTTTATGCTTTTTCTATTTCAGAGAATCCAACTTCTACTATAGTTTCCTGTCCGAATAAATCAAGAGCAACCTCTATTTTTTGGTTAACCATGTCTACAAGTTTAACTTTACCATACATATTAGCAAATGCTCCACTTATTACTTTAACTGAATCTCCTGGATTAATTTCATTAACTACATCTATTCTACTCATACCCATGCTTCCAAGTATTTTATCAACCTCGGATTTAGTAAGTGGGAATGGTTTTGCACCCTTACCACTCGATCCTATAAATCCAGTAACACCAGGAGTATTACGAACGACAAACCATGCTTCATCAGTCATAATCATTTCAACTAATATATAGCCTGGAAACATTTTAATATCTTTTGTAGTTTCTTCACCTTTTTTATTAATTGAAACCTCTTTTTGAGATGGTACAACTACACGAAATATATAATCTTCCATTCCCATAGAACTAGCACGCATTTCAAGTTTTTCTTTTACCTTATTCTCATGCCCAGAATAAGTATTAACAACATACCATTCTTTTTCCATTAACTAAACACCTTCTCTATTGCAACAATAACTACATCTATTAAAGAAAAGAATAACATAAAAAAGCAAACGATTGCTATAGTAGCAGTTGAAAATTTAATCATTTCTCCTTTTTTAGGCCATCTAACTTTTTTCATTTCTTTCTTTACGTTTACAAAAAACCTTGCTAACTTTTTCATTTATTGCACCACCTTATAAATTTTATGTTTTTTTCTAAAATAAAAACACTATTTTGTGTCTGAATAAATAGTAGCATAAAAGTTTATCATTGTCAATATATTTTAATCAAAAAGCAAGGAATAATTCCTCGCTATTTTATTTCTATAAAATAAATTTTATACCATACAAGAAAACAATATATTGTATAAACTTTTCTACAAGTGTTTTTTATACCATTATAATGTTCATCAAGTAATTTTACTATTTTTTCTCTATCAAAGAATTTAGCAGCATAATCACTTTCAAATACCTCTTTTATTTCTTTATAATATTTTTCTTCTTTAAGCCAATTTCTAAATGGAACTGGGAATCCTTTTTTCTTTCTTTTAGCCCACGCTACTGGTACTGCTTTTAAACTAGCAGTTCTAAGTGCATATTTAGTTGTTTCTTTAGTTATTTTATATTTTGTAGGTATACTTAAACTTTGTCTAAATACTTCTTTATCCAAGAAAGGTACCCTAAGCTCTAGACTATTTGCCATAGTCATTTTATCTGCTTTAAGTAATATATCATTTGGAAGCCACATATTCATATCTAAATATTGCATTTTTACTACATCATCTTTATCTTTTACTTTATCAAAATAAGGTTTAGTTAAGTCTTTAAATTTTATATCTGTTTTATATTCTTCTTTAAGTATATCATTAGCTGAATCATCATCAAATATAAATGCTTGACCTATATAGTAATCTTCTATTTCAGATCCACCTCTTATTAAAAATTGTTTTCCTTTTATATTAGGTAAATGTTTAGCAATATTTTTTAATAATAATCTAAATGACTTTGGTAATTTTCTATATTTTAATAATATATTTGATTGTTTATAAGGAAGATATCCTCCATAAAGTTCATCTGCACCTTCACCACTTAATACTACTTTTACATCTTTTCTTGCAAGTTGTGATAAATAATAAAGTGGTACTGCTGATAAATTAGCATGTGGTTCATCAGAATAATATTGAACTTTTTTTACTCCTTCAAAAAATTCTTTGTCATTTATTATTTTACTTTTATTTTTTATTCCTAGTATAGAAGATAATTCTTTAGCATCCGTAGTTTCATTAAAATCTTCGTAATCAAATCCAACAGAATATGTAGTATCTGGTTTAAGAAGAGATACTATATAACTTGAATCTACACCACTAGATAGGAATGCGCCAACTTTTACATCGCTTATTTTATGATATTCTACTGAAGATTTAACTTGGTTATTTATATCATCTACTAACTTTTCAAATTCTTGTTTTTGATCTTCATATTTATAATCAAAGTATGATTTAATTTCAAGATTATTATCTTTATATTTTAAATAATGACCTGGTTTTAATCTATATACACCTTTAAAAAAGGTTTCATCTAAAGCAGAATATTGAAATGTTAAATATGTTTTAAGAGAAGATGTATTCATTTCTTTTTTAAATTCTTTATTAGGTAAAAAACTTTTTATTTCTGATGAATACATAAATACATCATCTGTTTTGTAATAATAAAATGGTTTTATACCGAAATAATCTCTAGCTCCAAATAGTTCTTTTTTATTTTTATCCCATATTACAAAAGCAAACATCCCTCTTAATTTATTTAATATTTTTTCTCCATATTCCTCATATCCATGTATTATTACCTCTGTATCAGCATTATTTTTAAATTTATGTCCTTTTTCTATTAAATCTTTTTTTAATTCTTGAAAATTATATATTTCTCCATTAAATGTAATTATCATAGATTCATCTTCATTCGTCATAGGTTGTCTACCATTTTTTAAATCTATTATACTAAGTCTTCTAAATGCCATAGCAATATCACTATCTATATAGTAATTTTCATCATCTGGACCACGGTGCTGAATCATTTTATTCATATCTTTTATTGTTTTTTCTTTATTTTTCTTTTTACTTATATATCCTGTAAATCCACACATATTCTCACCACCTATTATTTTTATACTTTTTACTATAATTAAAATCTCTAATTTTTAACCATAATTTTCTTTTTAATAAATTATCTTTTTTATATTTTAATGGATTAACTACTTTTTTTTGTTTATATAGTTTAAAGATTTCTTCTTTTAATTCTTTATCGAATACATATTTTTTTATTATTCTTTTTGGAACAAAAGATAAACATACTTTATTATCTATAAAGTGATATTTTAAATCTTTTTTGTATATTAAATCATCTACTAAATATTTAATTAAATTATATCCAGCAAAAGCTAAATAGTAACTACATCTTGCTTGTCTAGGATTTATTTCAAGTACTTTGAATTTATTATCATCTATATCATATTTTAAATCGAATTCACAAAATCCATGATAACCTGTTTTTTCGATTTCTTCTTTTAGTTTTTCTACTATTTCTTTATATTCACCATGTGTACTTACACCATTTACGACTACTGTCGCATTCCCTATACCTGTTTTAGTGTGTTCTTGTAAAGCAATCTGTGCGAATGTCATGAGTTTAACTTTTCCATTTCTATCTACATATGATACAGAGTCAAATAAATAACTATCATCACCTTTAATAAATTTTTGTATTATTAAATTATCTTTATATCCACTTGTTTTTATTTCTTCTATAACGTTTATTAATTCTTTTTCTTCTTTTATTTTAAATACTTTATATTGATTATCAAATTCATGTTCATGATATTTTATACCATCGCTAGGTTTAAGTATTAATGGATAACCTAATTTTTTTATTTTTTCCATATCTAATTTTTCTAAGGTATTGTAAACATAAGTTTCTGGTTTATCTATACCACTAAAATTATTATAAAAGTTTTCTTTTATCAACATATTATTTAATAAATCTATACTAAATTTAGGAAAGTAAAAATATTTATTTAAGTATTCTTGATTTTCTATTATTAATCTAACATAATTATCATTTGTTCCTATAAGTAATATTTTTTTATCTTTATGTTCATTATAAAAATCTTTTAATGTTTTTAAAAATATCTCTTTTTGATGTATTTTAGGTTCTAATTTTATATTTAATATTTTGCTTATGCTTGTAAACATCATAGGTGATTTACTTATAACATAAGCTTTTTTACCATATTCTTCGTTTAAACACCTAGCCATATAATATGTATTTATATCACTACCTAATAATAAAACTTCAAAATCCATATATTCACCTACTTATATTGATTATTATTTATATATTCTTGGTATTTCTTTAGGTACCATGGTAAATAAACTATGAGGAGTAACACCTAAATATCCACATATATATCTAACATTATCACCTATTATTTCTACTTTATCATTTAATTTTACAGAATCATCTACAATAATTGTCAACATTTTCATATTAACTGATCCTACTATTCTATATTCTCTATTATTTATTTTAACTTTTCTACCACTATTTTTAAGTGATAATCCATCTGCATATCCAATAGGAACGATTGCTACTTTAGAATCTCTTGTAGTTTTATATTTTAAGCCATATCCTATATATTCACCTTGTTTTACATCTTTTATTTCTATTACTTTACTATAAAGATGAAAAGCAGGTTTTACATCTATGTTGTAGTCATTTAATGTTTCTGATAAATTTAATTTTTTTCTTAAGTAATCTACTTTCATTTTTCTTAAACGACCTTTAATCCCTTTATAGTTTGGCGCTTTTAAGGTTATACCATACATCATTATTCCTATTCTAACTCCATTTGTAAATCCAAGTTTAGGATGCACTACTAAACTATTACTACTATATATATGAACTATTTTTATTTTACTTAAATCTATAGTACTTGTTAAGTTAAAAAAGTTATTTACTTGGTTATCCCATTTTTTATCTTCTATACCAATGGTTGCTAAATGGGTATATATTCCTTCAAGTTCTATATTTTTATTATCTATAAGTTTATTATATATATCTTCAACTTCGCTTTTTTTATTTATACCAAGTCTATTCATACCAGTATCAAGTTTTAAATGTACTTTTAAATTTAATTTATGTTTTAATACTTGTTTAAAATATTCATAACTACTAATAGTTATTGTTATATTATTTTGACTAGCTAAATTAAGATTTTCTATATCTATTGGTTGAAGACATAGTATTGGAATATCAATTAAATTTCTAACCTCAAGAGCTTCTTTGAGTGTTGAAACTGCTAAATAATTTATACCAGAATCTACTATATCTTTTACAATATCAAAACCATGTCCATAAGCATTACCTTTAACAACACCTATATAATATTTATAATTATCATATTTTTTTATAATATTCTCTACATTCTTCTTTATTTGTTTAGTATCTATTTCTACATAGCAATCATTCATATTATCACGTATAATCTAATTATGTGATTTTACACGTAATTAGAAACTCCTTTCTAATTATTTTTTTCTAATACTAACATAATAATTATACATTTTTTTTTAATGTGTGTAAAGAAAAAAACTAGTTATTAAAGTAACTACTATATAAATACTTTAATAATTAGTTTATAATTCAACATTGTGATAAACATTTTGAACATCGTCAACTGCATCTAACATATCTAATAATTTATTAAATATTTCAAGATCTTCACCTGTGAGTGTTATTCGTTCTTTTGGAAGCATACTTATTTCATCAACTGTAAATTCTATATCATTTTTTACACTTTGAATTGCTTCTTTTATTTTAAATAAATCTGATGGATTCCCATAAATTAATATATTTCCATCATTGTTTTCAATATCTATAAAATCTATTCCTTTTTCTATTAAAGCATCCATAGCCTCATCTTCGGTAATTCCACTAAATCCTACAATACATAAATTATCGTACATATATGAAACGCTTCCCATACCACCCATTTTTACGTGACATTTATTTACTACTGCTCTAACATCGCTTACGCTTCTATTTACATTATCAGTCAAGCACTCAATCATAAGTGTAGAACCATTTGGTCCAAATACCTCATAAGTTAATGTTTCATAATTTTCTCCTGCTCCACTACTTACTTTATCGATTGCTCTTTTTATAACATCACTTGGAACTTGTTCTTTTTTTGCTTTTTCTATTAGTCTTTTAAGACTTGGGTTGCCTTCTGGAGTAACTCCACCATTTTTTGCTGCTTGATATATCTCTTTAGCATACATCCCGTATAATTTACCTTTTGCTGCTCCTGTTTTAGCTTTAGCAGCTGCTATATTTGGAAATCTTCCCATAAAATCCTCCTATTCTAATCCATTTTGAGCCTTTTTAAGGGCATCATGTGCGGCAATTTGTTCTGCTTCTTTTTTACTATGTGCGGCACCAATTCCATATACTATATTATCTATTCTTACTTCTACAGTAAATGTTTTATCATGAGCTGGACCTTGTTCGTCTATTACTATATATTCTAAACTTTTTTTATCTGTTTGAACTAATTCTTGTAATACTGATTTATAGTCATCAAAGAAATCAATAGTTTTATCTTCTATTATAGGTATTATATTCTTATATATAAATTTTTTTACTTCTTCGAATCCTAAATCTAAATACATAGCTCCTATAAATGATTCAAATATATCGCCTAATATTGTCTTTCTATATTTTCCTCCACGTTCTTCTTCACCATGTCCTAATTTTAAATATTCATTTAATCCTAATCTAGTTGAATATACACTATTAGCGTTCTCACACACATAATTACTCCTATATTTAGTCATTTTTCCTTCTTCATATTCTGTATTTTTATATAGATATTCACTTATTATGAGTTCAAGTACTGCATCTCCTAAATATTCTAATCTTTCATAACTTTCAACATCATTTTCGTTAGCGAAACTTGTATGTGTTAAAGCTCTTTCGTATAATTTAATATTTTTATATGGAATATTTAATTGCTCTAATAATTGTTCCATCGAAATCACCTACACTATTATATCAAATTTTTTTTAAAATAGAAATTATATATTTTACTTTTTATAAGTTTTTTAGTATAATTATGATAGGTGTTTTATGAAATATATATTAATTGGAATGATAAAAGCATATCAAATGATACCTCTAAAATGTCATAAAAATTGTAAATTTATACCTACTTGCTCTAATTATGGAATTGAAGCAATAAATGAATATGGATGTATAAGGGGAAGTATTTTAACTATAAAAAGAATAATAAAATGTAATCCATTATCTAAAGGTGGGATTGATTTAGTACCTAAAAGAAAGGATAAGAATATATGAAAAGAATAAAATTATTTGTAATTGCTGTAATGCTTTTTAGTTTAACGGGGTGCTTCAAAGATAAAACTATGGAAAATATAACTATTTCTACATCAGTTTATCCTATTAATTATGTCGTAGAAAGTTTATATGGAAATTATAGTAAAGTTTCTAGTATTTATCCAACAGATACAGAAATAATAGATTTTAAGGTTACTGATGTATTGTTAGATGAATATTCTAAAAGTGATTTATTTGTTTTTAATGGATTAACAGAAGAAAAAAACTATATTAAAACCATGATTAAAAATAATAAAGATTTAAAAATAATAGATGCGACAAGTGATATACCAATTGAATACTCTATTGAAGAATTATGGCTTGATCCTAATAAATTATTAACAATTGCGAATAACATTAGAACAGGTTTTAAAGAATATATTAAAAATACTTATTTATTGAATGAAATAAATAAAAATTATGATGAACTTAAAATTAACTTAACTAATTTAGATGGAAAATATTATAGTAGTTCTAAAAATGCATCTAACAAAACTATTATTGTTAGTGATAATGCTTTTAAATATTTAGAAAAATATGGAATTAGTGTTATATCTTTAGATAAAGATACTAGAACAGATAAAGATATTAATCAAGCAATAGAACTTTTAAAAAGTAAAAAAAATAATTATATATTTATAAAATATGGTGAAAAAATTGATGATGAAATAAATAGCATTATAAGCACATATGAAGGTCAAACTATAGAACTTTATACTTTAACTAATTTAGAAGGTGTAATACTTGATAAAAATGATTATATTACTTTAATGAATCAAAACCTTGAAAATTTAAGATTAGAATTATTTAAATAGGAGCTAAAGCTTCTTTTTTTTTGTATATTTTTATTTTTTAATTTCATTATAATATTGAAAGGAGATTTTATGAATATAGATATAAGAAAAAGTATTATAAATAATTTTAAAGATAATAATGTAGGTGAAATTAAAGATTCGATTGTTAATTCTATTAAAGATAGAGATGAAATTACTCTTCCTGGTCTTGGAGTGTTTTTTGAAATACTTTGGAATAATTCAAATGAAAATGAAAAAGATAATATATTAACTATATTAAAAAAAGGACTTTAATCCTTTTTTTCTTTAATATTAACGAATATCTACACTATTATTATATTTTTTTATCGTTGTTGTATTATAATTTATGTTTTCATCACACCACTCTTTTGTTGGTTCATTTCCTTTTCCAAATATTTCTGTTAAATCTAAAAATATTATATCATCAAAGTAATATGGATTTGCGTCAGTAAAATCTTTTGTAGATTCTTTTACCGTTTCCAATCTAAAAGATAAAGAATCTTTAGTAACAGTAGAAACATTGTATATTCTTGTCTTCAACCATTTTGAATTTGAAAAGCTTCCACTTTCCCAACGAATTCCACCACTATTCCAATCAGATGTATATGCTATAATTGCACATATAGTTGTGGCTTTACAATATGCTGAAGCATAATATGTATGTCCTTCTTTAATATTAGGAATTTTTATACTTACCCCGCTTCCCCATTGATCTGGTGACTTTACAATAGGTGTAATTTTTAAGCTTCTTTTCCCAGTTTTATATTCATTTGTTGTATATTCTGTTTCTGAAACATTATCAAATATAAAATTAATAGTTTCATCTGTTTCAAAAGAACCATTACTAAATAAATTATTTATTGTAAATGTTTCTTCACTAGCTATAGTTGTTATATTTATTTCATTACTTTCACTTATATTTTCTAAATTATCTTTTACTTTTATTTTTTGTGTTCCATTTTGATTATATATACATTCATTTTTATCTTGCCATGTTGTTCCATCATCACATGAATATTTTATTACTCCCAC
>CANQIV010000022.1 GCA_947624135.1 uncultured Bacilli bacterium
AAATTCATTTTGATTATATTTAATACTAACTCTTATAAAATGTGGAAAAAAGTGATATATACTTTTATCATATTTTTTTAGTATTTTTCTAATACCTGTTCCTAAATGTTCAACTAATTCTAAATCTCTAAATACTCTCATCAATTCTGGATTTTTAGGTGCTGAATAACCTTCCAAAAATTCTTCTTCAGTAAATTCACTCTGTATTCCACCAAATGAAGATACTTCTAATCTATCACTAAAAAATTCAAATTTTGGTGGATATTCAGTTGCCCAATCATTATGAACTAAAGCATTTATAATAACTTCTCTTACAGCATTATAATCATACATTGGCTGTTCTTTTCTTTCTGGGTATGTAATCTTTGCATATATTTTATTTTCAACTCTAAATTTTTCTAAAACGCGATATGTTGCCTTAATTAAAGAACAATATCCAAATTCATAATTTTCCATCAATTCATCAACATCATCACCAGCATATTTAGCAACTTTTACTGATATAGTATTTTCATCTGCAAGTAAATATGCAAGATAATTATATTTACCATCAGGAGTAAAAAATTCTAATTGTGTTTCAAAATTATCACCAACATCAAAACCTTTTTCTTTATAATAAATTTTTAAATCACTAAATGTTAACTCTTGTCTTGGAGATTTAATATTTTTCAATGAATTTCTTGTTCTTTCTCTAAACATTTTACTTATTAGATGATCATCCATTCTTTCATTGGAACTACCAACTCTTATAAAACAACTATCTGATGTCATTCCCATACCTTTTAAATGATATGGCTTTTCTAGACCTCTAGCTATAGTAATTTTTAAATACTTCTTACTATCTTCTTCTAAAATTTCTAAATCAAATAACCCTAAAACTGATGGTTCAATATTAGATATAATTCTATTCTTTATTTTTCTTTGTAATAAATCTAGATCATTATTTAATCCAACAACTTTACCATTATCATTTACTCCTAAGTAAATGATACCACCATCTTTACTATTTAAAAATCCAATTACTGTTTCTTCTAAATCATCAACTAATTTTACTTTAAATTCTGTTCTTGAATTTTCAATTGTATTAATCATATTACACCTCCGACTATCAACTAAAATAATCATATCACATTTCCTAGTATTTTCCTAGTAATTTCCGTGTATTTTCCCTAATAATTTTCCTAGTATTTTCCTAGTAATTATTTTCAAGTATATTTAAACCGATATTAGTTTTTGGCTTAAAATTTCAGTTTAAAAAAAATAAGTTACTCATTAAAATTAGTAACTTAAAATATAATTTCTTTAATTATTACTGCATTATCTTCTTTTATAACTTTTATTTCTTTAATAAATCTTTCTAAAAAAATTTTTCTTTCATGATTATTTAAATGAATAAAGTTATTTTTGATATTCGTAATTATTTCTTTAATATTATCTATATTAATCTCTTCTTCAAGTTCAATATTTAAGTTATTTAATTCTTCATTTAATTTAGTAATCTTTTCTTCTATAATACTTTGCATTTTTTTATAGTTTTCAAAATCTATCTTATCTTCTGTAAATAATTTAATTGTACTTGTCCTCTTATCATTTAATTTAGATATCTCATTAGTAATTCTAGTTCTTTCAAAATCTACATCTAATTCTTTTTTATCAATTATTTCATAAGTAAACTCTAATGGTTTAATATTATCTAAATATTTAAGAAAAGCTGTTTCTAATTTTAAATGAGAAAATCCTGGAGTATCACAAGTTCCATTATGATGACCATTACAATGATAAGTAATATATTTTTTGCCATTTTGAATCTGTTGTCTTGCATGATATCTACCACCACATTTAGAACATCTTAAAACTCTAAAATAATATGTATCATTGGAAGCAAACCTTTTATTATAAAATTTTTTTCTTTTCTTCATTAAATTATTTACATTATTAAAGGTTGATTCTTCAATTAGTGGTGTTATATTCTTACCATTTACTTCAAACTTGTTTTTTTTATTTACACCATATCTAATTTTACCAATATATAATGGATTAGTTAAAATAGACTGTATTGTTGATTGAGTCCAGTGCCCACCTCTTTTTGTCGGAACATTCCCATCTCTCAATTTATTTGCTATTTTAATCATCGAGTCACCTTGTAAATACCATTCATATATTTTCTTTACATAGTAACTTTCTAATTTATTAATTTCAAGTATTCCTTTCCCAACAATATAATCATAACCAAATACTCCATTAGTATTAGTGTAATTACCTTCCTTTGTTTTTTGTTCATAACCAAATGTAACTCTTTCAGCTAGATTTTCTCTTTCAAATTCAGCAAATATTCCAATAATTTTAACAAACATTCTTCCTACTGCATTTGATGTATCTATTTTTTCTGTTTGTGAATTAAAAGTACAATTATATTTATCAAATAATTCAATTAAATAAATTAAATCTTTAACATTTCTTGTTAATCTATCTAGTTTATAAACTAAAACATTGTTAATTTTACCAGATTTAACATCTTCGATAAGTCTTGTCACTTCAGGTCTTTCAGTTAAATTCTTACCACTTATACCATCATCTACATAATAATCAGTTATTATCCAATCATTAGACTCAGCATATTTTGTTAATTTATCTTTTTGAGCATGAATACTAAATCCTTCTGTTGCCTGTTCTTCTGTAGATACTCTTGCATAAATTGCTGTATGCATAATCCCTCACTTTCCTTAAGAAGTGACTTCCTTTTCATTTAGAATTCTTGGGACTGAAGTTTTCATAAAGAACCTCATAATCTCTAATTGTAATTCTTTAGTAATCGTAATTATAATATCGAGCCTCCTTTTAACTTACACCATCATCATACGAAAGATATTTAAAAATATTCCAAAAATTATAGTATTTTTAACATACTAATTAGCTTTGTATTATTTTTTTCATGATTTTTTTTATTTTAAAATGAAAAATACTATAGCATAATTTTTACTATAGTAATTTTAATAAATGACTTTATTAGTATTTACAAGCCATATTTTTCTTTTTGTATTTTCTCTTAAGTATGTTTCATAAATACTTGAATATTCTAATATTTTTTCATGCTTTACAAGTTCTCGTGCGATATATGCCATGTCATATGCACTTGAATAATGACCTTCTTCATCTAATCCATGACAATTCTTAAAATTTGAATCTTTAAGTCCTAATTCATTTAATTTATCATTCATCATACGAACGAAATTTTCTTCTGTTCCAGCAACTGCTTCTGCAAGGGCGACTACTGCATCATTTCCACTCGCAATCGTTACTCCTTTTAATAAATCATCTACTTTCATTACTTCACCTGTTTCAAGTAATATTTGTGAACCTCCCATACTTGAAGCATTACTTGATACTGTTATTTCTTGATCAAGTTTTATTACCCCTTTTTCTATAGCTTCCATTATTAATAATAAACTCATCATTTTTGTCATACTTGCTGGTTCTAACTTTTCATGTGAATTAAACTCATAAAGTATTTCTCCTGTACTTTCTTCTAGTATTATCGCACTTTTAGCGTTTTTAGCAAGCATATTTGAATTATTTTCTTCGAGTGCTTTTATATTAGGGATTAAAAATCCTAAACACATTATTAAAATTAATATTTTTTTCATTTTCCACCTCTAATAAAGATTATGAAATATATATCAAAAAATACTAATTTAATAAATTATAAAATTTGTATTAAAGAATTTTAATTATTTTTTTCATTTTTTTGCTTTCAAATATCCATTATCAAATTCATATATTTCATCGGCTAAGCCTTCAATATCATCTTTTATATGTGAAGCTACAATTATAAGTTTACCTTTATTTTTTTCTTCTTTTATTATTTTACGTATTTTTACTGCTGTATCATTTTCTATACCATTTAATGGTTCATCAAATATCATAATGTCAGGATTTTCCATTAATACTTGAGCAATTGCTAATTTTTGCTTTGTTCCTAAAGAATACTTACTATATTTTTTGTTTCTTTCATCATAAATATTAACCCTTTTCATAGTTTCTTCAATGTCGTTATCATTAATTTTATTTTGTATTGAAGCTAATAATTTCAAATTTTCAAAACCACTTAAATCAGAAAGAAAATTTGGTTTCTCTATTAAAGCTCTAGTGCTTGGTGGAAAAGTACCATTTTTAACTATGTTTTCATTGTCAAAAAATACCTCTCCAGTAGTAGGTTTATAAAAACCACATAAAATTTTTAAAAATACACTTTTCCCACTACCATTCCTACCAATAAGTCCATATATATTACCACTTTTAAACTCAACATTGATATCATTTAAAATATCAACTTTACCAAATTTTTTTGAAAGATTTTTAACTTTAATTAACATAAACATCATCCTCCTTATAATTATTCCAATATATTAATATATTTAGATTTACTAAAATAATAAAATAAATATGATAATAATAAATTTAATAATAACAAAATAAATATATTAAAATCTACTATTCTAATATTTTTTAAAAAAACACCTAAAGATATCGTTATTATAAAAACTATATATAATAAAATTTTATTTTTTTTCGTTAGTATATATATATTTAAAAATAAATAATCAATTAACATAATAAATAAAAAATTTATAAGAAAATATTTTATAATATTTATTGATAAAGAACCACTTAATATTTTAAAAAATATAAATGTTAATGAATATACTATTAATCTTAAAATTAAATTTATAAAAGTTATTGATATGTACTTATAAATAATCCATTTTTGCTTATTAATACGTAAAAATATATTAGTTAATCCATTTTTAATATCATTATCAAATATTTGAAATATAACAAGTAAATGAATAGCTAAATTAAGTAAAAACATAAGTAAAGAATAAAGATTTCCATTACTATCTAAATTTAAACCGACAATATCTATAAATAAATTTTCATCTGATTTGAAACCAACAATATTTTGTATAAAAATCATACTAATTAAAATTATAAAATAACCTAATAAGTAACGATAATATTTTTTTATAAAAGATAAAATATCATTAATTAATATATATTTCATTGTCCTATATCCCTCATTCTTTTTTTGGTAATACTATTTAATATTGTTATACCAGCAAATAATATTGATGCATACAATAAAAAGCAAGAAATTTCAAAAGCAAATGAATTATATATATTAAAACAAAAGTAATCACCTATGAAAAGTGGAATCTGATTTATTGCGTTTATTTTAGAATATTGCACGGAATTAAAACCGATTAAAACATATAAAAGTATATTTATAGGAATTACAATTTTTTTATTTATAATTTTCAGTAATAATACATTTAAAATTGTAATTATTTGAGATAAAATTAAAAATTTAAATAAAACAAAAATTATATAATACTTACTTGCAATAGGAAATATTTCATAATCAGGAAGCGACGTGTTGGGATTAAATATATTTAAACCTATCATTACAAGAACTATGTTTAAGAGTAAAGTACAAAAACTACTAAAGCAACAATTTTTTATTAATTCTTTTAAATATTTTTTTCTTGTTGAAAATCTTATTATAAATGATTGATTTTGTTCAAAATTATCAAAAGTAATTTTAGAATTTAAGAGTAATATTAATAATAAAGCCATAACGTAAATACCATTAGTATATATTCGAACAAAACCTATACTATAATTGGTATTAAATGCAATTTGTATAACTGCATAAAAACTTATGACAATAGAAAGTAAAAATACTAAAACAAATTTTGATGATGCAACTGATTGTTTATAAAATTCAAAAATATAGTTACGTTTATTTTTCGCTTTCAATTATAACACCTTCTTTATTCCTATAAATAAATATTAAAATTATTAATGATGAAATAGCTAAAATTAAAGAATAAATTATTGAAAATGGTAAACTAACTACATTATCATAAATCCATATATTAAATAAATTTAAAGAATCGGTAATATTATGAATATTAAGTATTGCTGCTAATAAAAGATTTCCTATAAATATTTCAGCAACAATATCTAGTCCAATAAATGTTATATATGATAAAATTATATTTACTAAATAATTCTTATATTTTTTACAGTATAATAATCCTATATTAACATACAATATACTATGTAAAATTAAATTCAAGAAATAAACAAATATAAATGTTCCTAAAATTGGAATATATTCTACACTAGGTGAACCACTTAAGTAACCATAAAGGTCTTTACCACTACCAAATGAAAAACTATTCATATATAAACAACATAAGAATAACATTATTATAAAAAATGCGGGTAATATCCATATATTCGATAATGCTTTTTTATAATTTTTAATTAAAAAGGTTTTATAATTCATTCTTGTCAATTTATACTTTATAAATCCAGAACTTAATTCCCTATTAAGATCATAAATACAAGGTATAAAAACAAATAAAGGAGCCAAAGTTTCAAGATAAAACAAGTTTTTATCTGTGAATAAATAAAAATACATAATAAGTGGATCTTTGCTCATTATATAATCGTTTTTACATGATAATAAAGTTGAAATTCCCCAAATCATTAATAATGAAAAAGATATAATTGTCATTTTTTTTCTTTTTATAAAATTCATCATACATACTTTTAGATAAATTAATACCACATTAAAATACTAATTTTATCTTCCTTTCTACCTTTGGATACTAAAGGTTTAATTATTTTAAATACAAATTTTACTTTATTATATACATTGTTTCTTATTATCAATTCTCATATTCTATTTATATTATAACATAAACAAATAAATAATAATAGTTATTATATTAAATAAACTAAAAAACACTTTGAAAGTGTTTTGTTATAAGATATTTTAATCTTTAGGCTGAAATATTAAAGATAAAATAAATGAAAATACTATTGCAGCTACTATTCCTGATGAGGTTAAATCAAACATACCCATAAATAGTCCCATTATTCCAAAATTATTTACTGTATCCATTGCGCCGTGTATTAAAAGATGACCAAAACTAGTTATTGGAACAAGAGCTCCTCCACCAGCCCAAAGTACAAATTTATCATATATGTTAAATGTATCTAAAAATGTACCTATAACTACAAATATTGTTGTTATATGTCCTGGAGTTAATTTAGTATTATCAAGTATTATTTGTCCTATTAAACATACTAAACCACAAAATAAAAATGAATTTAAATATATCATTTTACTACCTCCAAACTAACTGCATGTGCTATACTAGGAATTGATAAGTGTTGATTACACATGCTAGTATTCATTAAAGCTCCTGTTGCTACTAGTAAAACTTTATTTAATTTACCTTTTTTCATTTTATCAAATATATGTGAAAAAGTTACAAGTGGTAAACATGCTGGCCCGCTTCCCCCTTGATAAACTGGCTGTTTATCTATATCAAATATCATACAAGCAGAATCATCATAATTTTTTAATTTTATACCATATTCTTTTTCAATGTATTCTTTAAGTATCATTTTACCTACTATACCTAAATCTCCTGTAAGTATTAAATCATAATAACTTATATCTCTTTTAGTATCTTTTAGATGATCATAAATTACACGTGCTGCTGCAGGTGCCATTACTGCTCCCATATTAAATACATCTGTTACTCCTAAATCTGTTACTGTTCCAATTGTAGCTGATTCTACTTTTATATCACTTTTTTCATTAGATAAATAACAAGAACCACAGCCTGTTGTTGTAAATGTTGTGTATTCTCTTTTAGGTCCTCCATATTCTACTGGATTTCTAAATTGTTTTTCTGCTCCATTATTATGTGATGAAGCAGTAACTATTGCATTTTTTATTTGATTTGCTTCTATCATATTACTTGCAAGCATTATTGAAAGAGTACTTGTTGCGCATGCAGAATAAATTCCTATTAATGGAATATTTATTTTGCTTGATGCATAATTGGTTGCTACTAACTGATTTAATAAATCGCCTCCTATATGAACATCTATTTCTTCTTTCTTTTTATTTAATTTTTTAAGTAATATATTTACTGATTCTACTATTGATTTTATTTCTGCAGTTTCCCATGTTTTTTCACCAAAATAAAAATCTTTATAGCTTTTATCATATAATTTACTAAATGGACCTTTTGTTTCATATGGGCCTACTACTGTACTTGCATTATTTATGTATACATTATTATATTTAAATGTCATAAGCCCATCACCACTATTCTAAGTAATCCAAATATATAAGCACTTACAACTCCAAATATTATAACTGATCCAGCAAGTTTAAACATATTAGTTCCTATTCCTGTTACTAAACCTTCTTTTCTATATTCTAGTGCAGCAGACATCATTGCATGAGCAAATCCTGTAATAGGTACTATAAGTCCACATTTAGCAAAATTAACTGCTTTATCAAAAAAGCCTAAACATGTCAAAAAGCAACCTAAAAATACTAAAGTTATTATCATAAATACACTAGCATCTTTACTAGATATATGAAATTGATATGAATAAAAATCTACTAAAAAGTTTCCTATTATACCCATTATTCCTCCAGTTATGAATGCTACTACAGCATTTTTTAATCTTTTTTCTGTTGGAGTATACTTGTCTACTATTTTTTTATATTCTTGTTTTTCCATAAAAAATCCTCCCAATCATATTATGGAAGGTTTTATTTTTTTTATTCACATAAGATATCTTGATATTCATACGAATACTGATTTGCAGTTTCAATTATTTTTACTGAACCTGTCATATTTTCAGAATCTTTTGGATTTTTTATTTCGTCTTTAGTAAAATATTCTTTTTCAATTAACTCGCTAACATTAACACAAGTGACATTTTTATTCATGCCTTCTCTTATGTAATATTGCTCTGCTGCATCTTCTATATTCTTTTTTTGTATTTCTGTTAATTCAGTTTTTGAATCTTTTAACACATTTTTCATAACTATAGTTGAAATTGATAATATAACAGCAATTACTATTATAACAGCTAATAATTCAATTAATGTAAACCCTTTATTCATATTCTCTCATATCCTTATTTTAAAAATTAAAATTAATTTAAAAACATAATTGGTGTCCCCTTGGAGGCTCGAACTCCAGACCCACTGATTAAGAGTCAGTTGCTCTACCAACTGAGCTAAGGAGACATTTCTAACAAAATAAGTATATCATATTTTTTTTATAATTAAAATACTTATTTTGTAATTTAAACTATTTTTGAACTATCATTGATTTTTGTCCACGTTTATATACTATATAATATGTTGTATAAAATATTATACCTACAATTGATCCTAAAGCATCTATTACTACATCAATTACTTGACCTGTTCTACCAATCACAAATAATTGATGAATTTCATCACTAGAAGCAAATAATATACATATTGCTGTAGAAATTATAACTGATAAAAAATATTTTTTATAATTAAATATTATATTTAACAATATCATCAAAAAGAACGATAATACAAAGTAAACAGTCGCATGACATACTTTTCTTAAAGGAGGGTTTATTAAATATGATGCTTTTTGTATTTTATTACTACTAGGGTGAGAATCTGTTATACCATAATTGTTTGTTATATTTAATGTATCTTCTATAAATATACTTATAAAATCTCTACTATGACCATTAGAATTATCTGAATTCATACTAGATAATTTAAATATACATAACATACATATTATTGATATTATTGAAAATATTATTATTTTAATTTTCTTTTTCATAATGTTTTACTAATTTTTTTACTAAAATTATATATATCTATAGTAAATATCCTTGTTTATCAATAACATCAATTATTTCTTCTATGTATTTATTACATATTTCATTTAAAGGAGCTTCTACCATTACTCTTATTACTGGTTCTGTTCCAGATTCTCTTACCAAAACACGTCCATCATTACCAAGTAATTTTTCTATTTCCTCAATTTTTAATTTTACTTTTTCATCATTCATTACATCAGATTTATTTTTTACTTTAACATTTTTAAGTATTTGTGGATAAATAACTACTGGACTTGCTAAAGCACTTAATGTACTTTTACTTTCAATAACAGCTTCCATTATTTTTAAAGATGTTAAAATACCATCTCCAGTTGTAGCATGTTTTGAAAAAATTATATGACCTGATTGTTCTCCACCAAGTACATAATTGTTTGCTACCATATTTTCATTTACATATTTATCTCCAACTGCTGTTTTTTCATATTTTATTCCTATTTTATCACATGCTTTATATAAACCTAAATTAGACATTACAGTAGTTACAATTGTATCATTTTCAAGTTCTTTGTGATCTTTTAAATATTTGCCACAAATATAAAGGATTAAATCTCCATCAACTAAATTACCATGCTCATCAACTGCTAAACATCTATCTGCATCTCCATCATACGCAAAACCAATATCAAGTTCTTTTTCTTTTACTAATTTTTGTAATCCTTCAATATGTGTTGATCCACAAGATTCGTTAATATTTAAACCATTTGGTTCACTATTTATAACATATGTTTTAGCTCCTAATGCATCAAAAACTGCTTTAGCAATATTAGAACTTGAACCATTACTACAATCAAGTCCTACTTTAACATTTTTAAATGCTCTAGTTGGTACTGACATTAAATATCCAATATATCTATTTCTTCCTACAGAATAATCAGTCGCATTACCAATTTGTTCTCTTTTTGCAAGAGGTATTTCTTCTATTTCTCCATCGATATATTTTTCAATTAAATTTTCTACTTCACTAGACATTTTATGTCCTCTATTGTCTATTATTTTTATACCATTATCATAATATGGATTATGTGAAGCACTAATCATAATACCACAATCAAAATCATCTGTTCTGGTAATATATGCAACACTTGGAGTAGTTGTTACATGCATAAGTGATACATTCGCACCACTAGCTGTTAAACCTGCAACTAGTGCATACTCTAACATATATGAGCTCCTTCTAGTATCTTTTCCCATTACAATATTTGCATGATCTTTACCTTTACCAAAGTACCAACCTAAATATCTACCTACTTTGTAAGCATGTTCAACTGTTAAATCAACATTTGCTTCTCCTCTAAATCCATCTGTTCCAAAATATTTTCCCATTTATTTTATCTCCTTTTTTATAATATTATTTTCATTTTTATATATTGAGTTATCACTAATAACTCCTCTAACACAAGAAAGTGGATATATATTAGTATTTTTCCCTATTATTGTTCCTGGATTTAAGACACTATTGCATCCTACCTCCACATTATCTCCTAACATCGCACCCATTTTCTTTAAACCTGTTTCTATTATTTCACCTGTTACTTTATCTTTTATTTTAACTAATGTTTTATCACTTTTAACATTACTAGTAATAGAACATGCACCCATATGTGACTTATAACCTAATATAGAATCTCCAACATAATTAAAATGAGGTACTTGTACATTATCAAATATAATAACATTTTTTAATTCTACTGAATTACCTATAACGCAGTTTTCTCCTACCAAAGCACTACCTCTAATAAATGCAGAATGTCTTATTTCTGTATTAGGTCCAATTATACAAGGAGAACCTATATAAGCACTTTTAAATACATTAGCTGTTTTATGTACCCATATATTTTCTTCTATTTCTTCATATTCATCTCCTAAAGTTTTACCTAGTTCTATTATCCATTCTTTAATATATTTTAAAGCTTCCCAAGGATATTCAAATTTACTTAAATAATCCTTAGCAAGTGTATGATTTAAATCATATAAATCTTTTATTTTATACATAAAATTTATTCCCTCCATAATAATTATATCATATTAATATTAAAATCTAAATGGTATTTAAAAAAGAATTGTTTACCAATTCTCATTTAATTCAAAATCTTTAGAATATGAATAACTAATATATTCACCATCTTTTGTATCAATCCATCCCTTAAATTTATGTGACCAATCACTTAATTCTTTTGAAGATTTGCCCTTTAATTTTAATAAAACTTTATCCATAATTTCTAATTCCTTCAAAGTAAATATAGACTTGTCATAATCCTTAATTGGTTTAAATAAAACAATATCATCAACATTATCTACAATTTCTATATAATTTTGTTGAATTAGAAAATTTAAATATGCATCTTTTTTATCAATAATTGGTCCGTATTTACAATGAACATATTTTAAAGTTGTTATTGGTTTTTTATCTTCTTTAACTAATTCAAAATCTATACAAAATAAATTCTTCATTATTTGAGTTTTTGTCAAATAATTATTATTTAATACATATAGAAAAACATTTATTGTCTTTTGATCAAGTTCCGCATTTATTGAATTATATATTTTAAAATATAAATCATTTCCAATATCTTTTTTATTATTGTTTAAAATTTTAATAAAGTCATTTTTATTATTTTCAATTTTTTTATAAATAGATAAATTTTGTTTTTGTGGTAAACTTTCAGCATTTTCATATCTTATAACACTTCGTTTACTCCAACCAAGTGCTTTAGCAAATAAATCTTGTGATAAATTAAAAGATTTTCTAATCTCTTTTAGTTTATCAAAACTTAATCCATATGTTTTAAGATATTCATTGTATATTTGATATAATGATTCATCTAAATTTTCGTCAATTAATTCATTTTTACAAAAAGGACATCTAAAAACCTCTTCATTCACTACAACATCTCTTTTATGAACCGTATAAGTATTTTTCTCAAAATTAGAAATTGGTTCAACATCTTTATTACAATTAAAACAATATAATTTTTTATTCATAAACTCACCTTTTATTATTTTCATGAAAAGATTGTATATCTTAAATTAATTAATCAACCTTAAATGTAATTGTATTATATATTATTTTAATAAAGGTGTCAAGTGTCACTTACATTTTTCATAAAATATTAATTTTTAATACAATAATCAACGAAATATTATCATTCCTCGATTGTTTCTTAATAAAAAGCACACTATTCATTCTTATTTTGTAATTTTAAAATATTTTTATATTCAATTAAACTAATAATCTCTTTTTTATCCTTTTCACTTAATTCATTACTTATAAAAGCAACATCTTTACTATTAATAATATTTTTTTCTTTAATTAATTCATCTATGCTTATACTATATAATTTTGAAAAATTACTTAATTCATTTAAATCAATTTTTCTTTTTCCAGCTTCAATCCCTAATACTACATCTTTATCAATACTTAAAATTTCAGCAACTTGTTCTTGAATTAATCCCATATATTTTCTAAGTTTTATTAATCTTTCTCCTATTTTTTTATAATTTAACTCCTTCATGTTACCACCTCAACATAAAAAAATAATTTAGATTTAATATTATTTATAACAATCTTCAAAAAAACTCTTATCAATTTTTTCATTAACAAAATCATTTTTTATTATATCTATTTTTTTAGATAGTATTTCATTATTTGCATTAATATTTATTATATTTTTCCATTGTAAAAATCTTTTATTCCCTTTATTTTCTATTAAATAATATTTTTTTATATAAATATAACTATTATCATTTTGTTCTAAAATATCGGTATCAGCCTCCGTAGCAGCATTTATTATTATATTAAAATTTTTTTTTAATTTTGAAATTACTTTGTTTGTGTCTATAGAATTATTCACACCAATAGTTTTTTTGATACATTACTATTACCTTCTATATCATCACTAACATTCTCATTTTCAGTATTAAAATATGTTTTTATATTAGATATTAAATTATCTACATCATCTAAATATTCTTCCTTTATATTACAATCTTTTAAATCATTTACTAAACCATTTCTTTCTCTTCTTAACATATATTCTTTTATTTTTTCTAATAAATCTTTATTACAAGTTTCATTATCGTTTATTTCTTTTTCTATAGCTTCTAACATATCACTTTCATTAGCATTTAATTTTTTATCCCTAATATCTTCTGCTTTAATATTGTAAAATTCATAATCATTATATATATTCTTTAAAGTTTCTATTTCTTTTTTAGCGCCTTCATCTCCATCTGCTATACAAAAAATTTTTTTATATCCTAATTTTTTCATTATATCTAATATTTTTGAAAAATTATCATAGCCTCCTACTCCCCATCCAAAAAATGATACTTGATTATCTATAGCATTTCTACTTAATATTTTTTTATATGCGATTACATCATCTTGACCTTCAACTAAAATTACATTATCGTGTAAAAACAAAATTTCTCTTGCCTCTAACGATAAGATATGAGGATTATTTAAATTAAGAAAAAAACTAGATAGCGTACTATAATCTGATTTATCAAGTTCATATATATTAGAACAATCATTATCTTTTACAACTCTAAATATTTTCCCACCATTTTCTAAAACATTAAAATTAACTAAATATGGTGAGTGAGTAGTAATTATAATTTGCTTTTTACTTGATATTTCCATTAATCTTGAAAACAAATTTTTTTGTATATCTGGGTGCAACGAAATTTCTGGTTCATCAATTACAATAGATACATTTTCATCAAAATTTAAATATGAATCTACAATTAAAAATAAATTATTTAACCCCTGTCCTGCGCCATTACTATTATGTGGAGAATTATTCATTGGAAATTTTATTTCTAATTCATTATTATATGAATCTATATTCCATTTAGGTATATCAGGAAAAACTTTTTTTAATTCCTTTGTGTATTTATTTTTAACAGTTCCATCTTCAAAAATTTCTAATATTCTTCCTCCAAAATTATGATACTTATTATTATCATCTGTTCTATATCTTTGATTTAATATATTATTCATATAATCATATGTTGAATAACTGCTATTTTGAAAGTAATGAGAAAAATATCTATTAGTAGATAATAACAATATTGGTAACGTTGAACCGTTTATATTTCCACCATTATATGTCTTATTAGCAAAAGCTCCTTCGTTATCAATTGACTCCATCGAATAATTATCACCATTTACAAAATTTAAATCTATTTTACACGTTTTTTCACTATTTTTATTTCTAACATCTGATGAAAATAATTTATCATTATTTGATATAATATTCATACTTTCTATTATAGTTGATTTACCACTATTATTTGATCCAACTATAATATTTAACCCACTACCTTTTTTACCATTTGGTACTGCAAACTCAATTTTTGTTTCATCTTTAAATGATCTTATACCTCTCATAATCATATTTTTTATTGCCATAAATTTACCTCCGAATCATTATAGATTTTATTGTAACATATCGAATATTTGTTTGTCAACTAAAATGTAACAATAAAAACAAAAAAAGAATCGTTTATCAATTCTTTTTTTGTTTTTATTTCATATCAGCTATTTTTACTACTAATACATCATCTACAAATTTAATGCTTTCATAAGATGGAAATAATTCCATTTCTTTTACCTCTTCTTTATTTGCTATTTCTTTCATTTCATCTTCATTTATAATATTAATTGGATATCCTAAATAATTTTTTAAATATTGCTTATATGTTTCATAATAAGTAATACTAAAATTCCACCAAAGTCCAACTGAATCATAATCTAATTCTTTTCTTTTTAAAGATAAAATACTATCATCTAAACTGCCTATTATTGCAACTTTAGTTTTTCCAACCTCATAACCCTCTGTTTGTTCTATTCTATCTACTATTCTATTCATAGTCGTTAAAGTTGCATCAAATTCTAAATTTTTCTTTAAATAACATTGATTTGAATATATAATACTACTTATTATTAATACTATTAATATAATATTCTTAAATTTACTTAAGTTTTTAAGTAAATTTAAGTTAGAAAAATATTTTTCTAAATAACCATTTTCTATTACTATTATTGGAATTATATATAGTAAGAAGAATGAATATATCATTAACTGATGACTCATACCTCTTCCTAAAAATGTTGCAATGTTAATACCAAAAGGTAAAATCATTATTATAATTATTAAAAGTATTTTATTACTACATTTTATTTTTTTATCTTTCAAAAATAATACGATATATATAATTCCTATTAAAATCAAAATAATATTAAAAATTGAAATTAATATATTATAATATGTACTTGGTTCAATTATATAAATTAAGAAAGATTTATAAGTAGTTATTATTAATTTGATAATTCCAATAATACCATTATCCTCAAAATAACTAAATATTCCACCCATACTATTAACTGAATTAGATAATTTTATATTTAAAATAATAGGTACTACTTTTGCAGTTATTGCATATAATACTAAACTTACAAATATAGTTATTAATGATTTTAATCCTTTTGTTAAAACATCTTTATAATTTTTATTATCTATTAATTCCTTTATTGATATTAACATTACCATTCCTATAAAAAATCCAATATAACTTTGATAAATTCCTAAACTTATAAATGCAGGTATTATTGCATACAAATATCCTTTTTCATAATTTTTCCATAACCAAGCTGCAAGTGTCATTAAAAGACAAGCAAAGATATACATATCTGAAAAATTTATATATGTTGCATTAAGTAAAGTTAATGTAGATGCAGTTGAAAAAATTCCAGATATTAATATGATATTTCCTTTTGATTTTATTTTGAAAAAATCTACTAATAAATAAATTATTAATACTAAAGATATATATGTCAAAACACCTATTAATAATGGTGGATAATACTTACCACGTAATATTAATAAAAGTGGTAACATATATCTTCCTATTTCAACTGTATCCCAACTTTCTATAAAATAAGTTCGCATTGAATCATGTGAAAAGTTTAAATTAGTATAACAATATCCATGTGCGATAACCATAAATATTAATGTGAATATCAAAATACATTTAAATTTTTTTACATCTATTTTTTCAATTATTTTTTTCATATTTAATTCATCCCTTAACCTTAAACTTTATTTTCACAATTCAACTTATGAGATTACTAATTTGATAAAACAATCAGAATATTATTTTTATACCTTTAATTAAAGTTCCATACTTGATTAAAACCATCATTATTTATATCGCCTGATATCATATTGCCATTGTACATAACAATAACTATATCTGGATTATATTCTTTTATATATGTTTTTAAACTACCATTAAAATATCTTAAATCTATTATTGATAAATATTCATTTTCGAGTGCTATAAATGGTGAAACAATATCAGCAAAACTATCTTTAATCAATAATATTTTTTTACCATTATTTATAAGTTCATTATGTATCTCTGTTAATCCTCCATCTCCATACATGTATGCAAAATAATGATTTGTTTTATAATATGATTTACTTTTTAATATTGACCAGTCTATTAATGTTTCTTCATATGTTCCAGTTTTATCAGTACCTAAATCAAACATTTTAACATGCAATTTAGTATCAAATTTAGGAGTTATTAAAACTAAATCTTCTGGAGTTGCTCTAGCTAAACTTACAGCTTTTCCTATGCTACCTAAAAATATTTTTTCGTATGTTTTATAATTATATTTATCTTCATTTAAATTTTCAATGCTTAAATTCATAGAATAATTATCATTCAAATAATTAGAAATTATTTTCGATGCCCATAAGCCAGTTTTAGGTAACCAGTGGTGATCTGTTTGAAAAAACAAACTTAAATTGTCTAGGTTTTCTTCTTTTATATTTTCTCTTAAGTCTATATAATCAATATCATTTTTTATTCTACTTAAGAATTCATCTGTTTTTTCACTTGTAAAATCTTTATATACTGGGGAAACATCTACTTCGTTAGATATTTTAAATGGAGCTTGTACATATAATAAACTTGTATTATTTTCTTTTAAATATTTAGCAAAATCTATGATGCTATTCACTTGCGTATCAATATTTTTTGCAGAATAAATATGTGAAAAATAATTTCCACCTATTCCAATTTTTGAATCTCCAACATTACTATATAAATTAAACTTTATTAAATTATTATATATATATGAAAGCTCTACCATTTTATTATATCTAAACATACCACTTGATGTTGCATCTTCTACGCTTTTCTTGATTTCATTCACTATATTGTTATATGTAAAGTACCCCCCCCTGTAAGGTTCGTCTACATTACCTTCAACAAACGGATATAATTTAGAATAATCTACATTTTCTACATTACTATCATTTGTAGTGCCTTTTAAATTAACATTTTTTAACATTTTTAAAATTGGTAAACCTACAGAAACAAGAAGAACTAACATTAACATAATTATTAATATACTAAAATTTATTAAACTTCCTTTTTCCTCTATATTTAACTTTTTCATAAACTAACACTCACAATCTTTTATTATAGTTTTTATATTAATATCTACAAATAAATTTAGATTAAATTTAAACTTAAAAATTAAAATATATAAATGGATTATAAGTAGAACTTACACATGCTAATATTGAAAATACAAATATTATTAATGTAGTACATACTTTTAATATACTTTTTACATTTAGATTAATATTTATTTTGTTCTTTAAATATTCTACTATTGGTGTTGATAATATAATTGAAATTGGAATTATATATCCTATAAAGCTTATATAATCAGTAGCCATTCTATCTATAAATATTGTGTTTATTCCAAACATACTTCCTAAATATTTTCCAGCCATTCCTAAATTATCAGCTCTAAATATTACCCATCCTATTATTACAAAGAATAATGTATATACATGAGAAAATATTCCTAATTTTTTATCAAATTTAAATCTCTTTTCAAGGAATAACAATACGAAATAAAATAATCCCCATACTATAAATGTCCAATTAGCGCCGTGCCACATGCCTGTAAATAACCATACTACAAACATATTGAAAGTTTGTCTACCTTTACTGCATCTATTTCCTCCAAGTGGTATATATACATAATCTCTAAACCATGATGAAAGTGATATATGCCATCTTCTCCAAAAATCTGTAATTGATTTTGCTATATATGGATAATTAAAGTTTTCTTCAAATTTAAATCCAAACATTTTTCCTAAACCTATAGCCATGTCACTATATCCAGAAAAATCAAAATATATTTGAAGCGTATATGCTATAGCTCCTATCCATGCTGTTACAACTGATATTGGACCATAGCTAATGTTATAAAATATGTTATCTGCTATCATTCCTACATAATTTGATATTAAAACTTTTTTGCCTAATCCATATACAAATCTATACATTCCACTTGAAAATAAACTCATACTTTCTTTTCTATTTTCTATTTGATCTGCTACTGTTTCATATCTAACAATTGGACCAGCTATTAATTGTGGAAATAAAGATATATAAAGAGCAACATTGAATATATTTTTTTGAACTATCTTAGGATTTCTATATACATCTATTACATATGATAACATTTGAAATGTAAAAAATGATATCCCTATTGGTAAAGCAATACTTAAATTTATTTTAGTATTAAATAATATATTTATATTTGAAACAAAAAAGGTTAAATATTTAAATATAAATAACATAAATAAATTATATACATAAGCTAATATTAAATATTTTTTTCTATTTTTATTTTCTTTAGAAACTTTTATTCCTAAAAAATAATTTATAACTATAGAAAATAACATTAAAAATACAAATAAAGGCTCTCCCCATGCATAGAACAATAAACTTACTATTAGTAAAATTATATTTTTTAATTTTCTACTTTTAACTAAAGGACAATAATATAACAATACTGTTATAGGTAAAAATAGAAATAAAAACACTGTTGATGAAAATACCATTTTTATACCTCCTACTCAAAATCCCATAATTCACCATAATCGGCTTCATTTATATTTGCAGCTATCATACTACCATTGTACATAATAATAACTATATCTGGATTATATTCTTTTATATATGATTTTAAACTACCATTAAAATATCTTAAATCTATTATTGATAAATATTCATTTTCTAGCGCTATAAAAGGTGATACAACATCTGCAAAACTATCTTTAACTAATAATATCTTTTTACCATTATCTATAAGCTCATTATGTATTTCTGTTAACCCCCTATCTCCATACATGTAAGCTAGATAATGGCTAATTTTATAATATGATTTATTTTTTAATATTGACCAATCTATTAATGTTTCTTCATATGTTCCAACTTTATCAATACCTAAGTCCAACATTTTAACATGTAGTTTCGTTTCAAATTTAGGAGTTATTAAAACTAAATCTTCTGGTTCTGCTTTAGCTAAACTTACAGCTTTTCCTACACTTCCTAAAAATATCTTTTCGTATGTTTTATAATTATATCTATCATAGTCTAAATTTTCAATATTTAAATCCATGGAATATTTATCATTTAAATAATTAGAAATTATATTTGTTGCCCATAACCCAGTTTTAGGTAACCAGTGGTGATCTGTTTGAAAAAACAAACTTAAATTGTCTAGGTTTTCTTCTTTTATATTTTCTCTTAAGTCTATATAATCAATATCATTTTTTATTCTACTTAAGAATTCATCTGTTTTTTCACTTGTAAAATCTTTATATACTGGGGAAACATCTACTTCGTTAGATATTTTAAATGGAGCTTGTACATATAATAAACTTGTATTATTTTCTTTTAAATATTTAGCAAAATCTATGATGCTATTCACTTGCGTATCAATATTTTTTGCAGAATAAATATGTGAAAAATAATTTCCACCTATTCCAATTTTTGAATCTCCAACATTACTATATAAATTAAACTTTATTAAATTATTATATATATATGAAAGCTCTACCATTTTATTATATCTAAACATACCACTTGATGTTGCATCTTCTACGCTTTTCTTGATTTCATTCACTATATTGTTATATGTAAAGTACCCCCCCCTGTAAGGTTCGTCTACATTACCTTCAACAAACGGATATAATTTAGAATAATCTACATTTTCTACATTACTATCATTTGTAGTGCCTTTTAAATTAACATTTTTTAACATTTTTAAAATTGGTAAACCTACAGAAACAAGAAGAACTAACATTAACATAATTATTAATATACTAAAATTTATTAAACTTCCTTTTTCCTCTATATTTAACTTTTTCATAAACTAACACTCACAATCTTTTTAACATTATTTATCTTCTTCCATATCAGCTACTTTTACTACTAATACATCATCAATAAATTTAATATATCCTTTTGCAGGGAACGAATTCATTTCTTTTACTTCTGGCTTTTGTGCTATTTCTTTCATTTCATCTTCTTTTACTAAATTAATTGGATACCCTAAATAATTTTTTAAATATTGTATATAATTATCGTAATAAGTTATGCTAAAGTTTCCTCCAAGACCAACTGAATCATAATATAATTCTTTTCTTTTCATTGAAACAATGCTATTATTTAATTTACCTATAATTACAACCTTAGTTTTTCCAACTTCATAACCTTCTGTTTGTTCTATTTTGTCTACTATTCTATTCATAGTTGTTAGAGTTGCATCAAATTCTAAATTTTTCTTTAAGTATAATTGATTTGAATATATAATACTACTTATTATTAATAGTATTAATGAAATATTCTTAAATTTACTTAAGTTTTTAAGTAAATTTTTGTTAGAAAAATATTTTTCTAAATAACCATTTTCTATCATAATTATTGGAATTATATATAATAAGAAAAGCGAATATATCATTAACTGATGTACAATGCCACATCCAAAAAAAGTAGAAATATTTATGCCAAAAGGTAAAAATATTAATAATACAATTAAAAGTATTTTATTATTATTTTTTATTTTTTTATCTCTTAAGAATAATATAATATATATAATTCCTATTAAAATCAAAATAATATTAAAAATTGAAATTAATATATTGTAATATGTACTAGGTTTAACTATATACTTAACTACACTAATATATGTTTTTATAATTAATTCTACAATACCTAAAATTCCACCATTTATAAAATAATTAAATACACCGCCCATGCTATTATATGAGTCAGTAAGTTCCATACCCAAAATTATAGGTATTACTTTTGCACATATTGCATATAATACTAAACTAGTAAATACAGTTACGAGCGATTTTAATCCTTTTGATAAAACCTCTTTATAATTTTTATTATCCATTAAATCTTTTATTGATATCAACATTACCATTCCAATAAAAAAGCCAATATAGCTTTGATAAATTCCTAAACTTATAAAAGCTGGTATAATTGCATACAAATATCCTTTTTCATAATTTCTCCATAACCAAGCTGCAAGTGTCATCAAAAGACAAGCAAAGATATACATATCTGAAAAATTTATATATGTTGCATTAAGTAAAGTTAATGTAGATGCAGTTGAGAAAATTCCAGATATTAATATAATATTTCCTTTTTGTTTTATTTTGAAAAAATCTACTAATAAATAAATTATTAACACTAAAGATATATATGTCAAAACACCTATTAATAATGGTGGATAATATTTACCACGTAATATTAATAAAAGTGGTAATATATATCTTCCTATTGCAACTGTATCAGGAGTATTCCAAAAGAATGTTCTCATTGAATCATGTGAAAAATTTAAATTAGTATAACAATATCCATGTGCGATAACCATAAATATTAATGTGAATATCAAAATAAATTTAAATTTTTTTACATCTATTTTTTCTATTATTTTATTCATATTTAATTACCTCCAATATTTTAAATATATATAATTCCCATTACTGAAATACCATATAGTAAAATCATTACAAGTAATATTTTATCACTTAATACT
>CANQIV010000023.1 GCA_947624135.1 uncultured Bacilli bacterium
AGATGCAGAATTTATATATATATTTGCAAAAAATGTAGAGGGTGCAAACATTGAGAAATTAGAAGATGCAATAATAGCAACAAAAGATGCAGAATATATATATCATTTTGCAAAAGCTGTAAAAGGCGCAAATATAGAAAAATTAGAAGATGCAATAATAGCAACAAAAGATGCAGAATATATATATGCTTTTGCAAAAGCTGTAAAAGGAGCAAATATAGAAAAATTAGAAGATGCAATAATAGAAACTAAAGACGTAGAATTTATATATTATTTTGCAAGAGATGTAAAAGGTGTAAATTATGTTAAATTAAGAAACGAAATTGAAAGAATATGCACTAATGGAAAAGTTGAAAATATTGATGATTTTATTAAAATAAGAGATGTATTTAACGAATTATTAGAGGAACCAAAATATAAAATTATTTTTAGGTATCAATCTAATCCTGATGAAATTGGTTATGCGACAAAAAATCTAGTTGAAGGAAAAAAATTAATGTTATTACTTAATGATTTAATGGATAATATTGATAAAGAAGATAATTTACTAAAACTTAAAATTTATGGAGAATTTTTAAAAAAATATTATTACAAAGGATTTGATATTAATAATCCAAATAAAAAAATTTTAAATGAAGCTATAAAATTAGATGATGAATATAAAGAATACGTAACAAAAGAAAAACAAAAAATAAAGAAATAATTTATTAATTTGGAGGGCTTTTATGTTAAGTGATGAACAATTAAAAAAATTAATTTATGAAACATCAATTAAAAGATTAAAAAAAAATGATATAAATGAAAAAGTATTAAATGATGTATTAGAGTATATTGAAAACACTAAGGATAATTATTTTATTGTTGAGTCTATTTTTAACGCAAATCTTTTTTCACAAATTGAAAATGGAATTTCTAGATTAGAAGATATAGTAATAGCAACTAAAGATTCATTCTACATATATAATTTTGCATTTTATGTAAAAGGTGCAAATATAGAAAAATTAGAGGACGCAATAATAGAACTTGGAAATGTAGAATATATATATTTTTTCGCAAGAGATGTAAAAGGAGCAAATATAGAAAAGTTAGAAGATGCAATAATAGAAACTAGAAACGCAGAAGATATATATAATTTTGCAAGAGAGGTAAAAAGAGCAAATATAGAAAAGTTAGAAGAAGCTATTATAGCAACAAAAGATGCAGAATATATATATCATTTTGCAGAAGATGTAGAAGGCGCAAATATAGAAAAATTAGAAGATGCAATAATAGCAACAAAAGATGCAGAATATATATATCATTTTGCAGAAGATGTAGAAGGCGCAAATATAGAAAAATTAGAAGATGCAATAATAGCAACAAAAGATGCAGAATATATATATCATTTTGCAGAAGATGTAGAAGGCGCAAACATTGAGAAATTAGAAGATGCAATAATAGAAACAAAAGATGCAGAATATATATATAATTTTGCAGAAAATGTAAAAGGAGCAAATATAGAAAAATTACAAGATGCGATAATAGAAACAAAAAATGCAGAATATATATATAATTTTGCAGAAAATGTAAAAGGAGCAAATAAAGAAAAATTACAAAATGCAATAATAGAAACTAGAAACGCAGAAGATATATATAATTTTGCAAGAGAGGTAAAAAGAGCAAATATAGAAAAATTAGAAGATGCAATAATAGAAACAAAAGATGCAGAATATATATATAATTTTGCAGAAAATGTAAAAGGAGCAAATATAGAAAAATTACAAGATGCGATAATAGAAACAAAAAATGCAGAATATATATATAATTTTGCAGAAAATGTAAAAGGAGCAAATAAAGAAAAATTACAAAATGCAATAATGGAAACTAAAGATACAAGCTATATATATGCTTTTGCAGAAAATGTAAAAGGTGTAAATTATGTTAAATTAAAAAACGAAATTGAAAAAATATGCACTGATGGAAGAATTGAAAATATTTATGATTTTATTAAATTAAGAGATAAAATAAATGAATTATTAGAAAAACCAAAATATAAAATTATTTTTAAGTATCAATCTAGTCCTGATGAAATTGGTTATGCAACAAAAAGTTTAATAGAAGAACAAAATTCTATATCATTGCTTGGTTACTTAATAGATAATATTGATAAAGAAGATAATTTGATAAAACTTAAAATTTATGGAGAATTTTTTAAAAACTTTGATAATGCAAAATATGATATTAATGATAATTTAGATAATGATATTTTAGATGAAGCTATAAAATTAGATGATGAATATAAAGAATACGTAACAAAAGAAAAACAAAAAATAAAAAAATAATTTATGGAGGGTATTTATGTTAAACGATGAACAAGTAAAAAATATGATTTATGAAAGGTCAATAGAAAAATTTAAAAATAATGTGATAAATGAAAAAGTATTAAATGATGTATTAGATTATATTGAAAGTAATTATGGTGATTTTGATATTCTTAGACATATTATGAATAATGAAAAATCAAGCTATTTTTCAAGAATTGAAAATGGAATTTCTAGATTGGAAAATGTAATACTTAAACATGGAAATGCAAGCTATATATATTATTTTGCAATAGATGTAAAAGGTGCTAATATAGAAAAGTTAGAAGATGCGATAATAAAAGCTGGTAATTTTGAATATATAAAATTATTTGCAAAAAAAGTACATGGAGCGAATGTAGAAAAAATAGCAGATTCAGTAATATCAACTAACAATGCAGAACGTATATATGAATTTGCAATAGATGTAAAAGACGCAAATATTGAAAAATTAGAAGATGCGATAATAGCAACTAAAGATTCAGAATATATATATAAATTTGCAATGAATGTAAAAGAAGCTAATATAGAAAAGTTAGAAGATGCGTTAATTTCACTTAGATACGCACATCATTATATATATGAATTTGCAAAAAATGTAAAAGGTGCGAACATTGAAAAATTAGAAAATGCTATAATAACTACTAAAGATATGGGGTGTATATATAAATTTGCAAAAGATATAGAAGGCGCTAATATAGAAAAATTAGAAAATATAATTATAGAAAACAAAGATCCATTTTATATATGTGAGTTTGCAAAAGAAATAGGCTATTCACCAAAGTTGGAAGATGCAATAATAGCAACTAAAGATGCAAGATATATATATGACTTTGCAAAAAGTGTATATGGAGCAAATATAGGAAAATTAGAAAAAGCAATGATTAAAACTAAAAATATAGATTTTATATGTAAATTTGCAGGAGATATAAGGGGAGCAAATATAGGAAAATTAGAAAATACAATAATAAAGCTTGGAGACGAATATGGTATAATTCAATTTGCAATGTATGTAAAAGGCGCAAATATAGAAAAATTAGAAGATGCAATAATTTCAATTGGAAAAGCAAGATATATATATATGTTTGCAGACTATGTAAGAAAATGCATCAATGTTGAAAAATTAAAAAATGCACTAGAAACTATTGGAGATTCACAATTACTTAAAAAACTTGAAGAAGATATTTTAAAAGTTAATTACGTTAGATTAAAAAACAAAATTGAAACATTATGTAGTTTTAGCACTGTTAATATTATAAAACAACAACAAAATAGAATTTGTAAATTATTAAACGATGAAAAATATAAAGATATTTTATATCGTCAAGCTAATGATGAAATTGGTTATGCGACAAAAATTTTAATAAATGGACAAAATTCTATGTCATTACTTAATGATTTAATAGATAACAGTGATAAAGAAGATAATTTACTGAAACTTAAAATTTATGGAGAATTTTTAATTGTTAATATGGCTAAAATTTTAAATGTAGTTGATATGAATGATGAAACTATTTTAAATGAAGCTATAAAATTAGATGACGAATATGAAAATCAATTACAAAAAGAAAAACAAAAAATCAAAAAATAACTTAATTTAAATTATTTAAACATAAATATACTAAAAAAATTGAAAATAAAAAATTTTCAATTTTTTAATTTTATCAATAATTTACATATTATAATATAGGTGTTATAATTTATTAAGGTGATTAAATTTGAATGATTTAGAGTATTTAAAAAAATATTATAAAGGTAATATAGAAACTGCTATTAAAGAATTAAAAAATGGTAAACCAGTACAATATATAGTTGGTGATGTAGATTTTTATGGTAATATAATAAAAGTAGATAAAAGAGTATTAATACCTAGATTTGAAACAGAAGGACTTATTGAACTTGCTCTTAAATATTTAAAAAATACAAATTTAGATATAGTAGATTTAGGAACAGGTAGTGGTTGTATAGCAATCACTCTTAAAAAAAAATTACCTAATATAAATATAGATGCAGTAGATATAAGTATGGACGCAATTGATTTAGCTAAAGAAAATGCAAAACTAAATAATACAAATATAAATTTTATAAATGGTAATATGTTAAATCCATTAAATAAAAAATATGATGTTATAATAAGTAATCCACCTTATATATCTTATGATGAAGAAATTATGGATATAGTTAAAAATAATGAACCAAATATTGCTTTATATGCAGATAATAATGGTTTATATTATTATGAAGAAATACTTAAAAATTGTAAAAAATATTTAAAAGATAAATATTATATATTTTTTGAAATAGGGTATAATCAAGGTGAAAAAATAAAAGAAATAGCTCTTAAATATTTAAATTGTAATGTAGAAATAAAAAAAGATTTACAAGGTTTTGATAGATATATAATAATAGAAAGTAGGTAAAATATGGATTTATGGTCTTATGAAAAAGAATTATATAAACAAGGTATAGAATATATAGGAGGAGTAGATGAAGCAGGTAGAGGACCACTTGTTGGAAATGTAGTTGCTGCATGTTGTGTATTACCTAAAGATTTTAAATTAGATGGACTTACTGATTCAAAAAAATTGAGTGAAAAAAAACGAGAAGAGTTTTTTCCTTATATAATAGAGCACGCTATTGCTTATGGAATAGGAGAGGTAACACCTAAAGAAATAGATGAAATAAACATATATGAAGCAAGTAGAAAAGCTATGATGATTGCTATAAAAAAGGTGCAGAAACAAATAAAATTACAACACGTTTTAACAGATGCTATGCCACTACCAGATTTAGATATACCACATACTCCAATAATAAAAGGTGATGCTAAAAGTATTAGTATAGCTGCTGCTAGTGTGCTTGCTAAAGTAACACGTGATAAAGAAATGTATGAACTAGATAAAAAATATCCTATGTATGGATTTGGTAAACATAAAGGATATCCTACTAAAAAACATATAGAAGCTATAAATAAATATGGTTTAATTGAAGGATATAGAAAAACTTATGGACCTGTAGAAAAGGTATTAAATGAAAATAGATAGAGTAATAGTAGGAGGACTTAATACAAATTGTTATATTATATCTAATAATAATAAATGTATAATAATAGATCCTGGAGATGAATATGATAAAATAAAAAAAGTAATAAATAACAAAATAATAGTTGGAGTTATAATTACTCATTATCATTTTGATCATATAGGAGCTATAAAATATTTTGATAAATCTTTAATACTAGATAAAAATAATTTAGAAGAAAATAAATATAAAATAGATAATTTTAATTTTGAAATTATATATACTCCAGGACATAAAGAAGATAGTATAACGATATATTTTGAAACTGAAAATGTAATGTTTACAGGTGATTTTATATTTAAAGATTCCATTGGTAGAACTGATTTTGAAGGTGGAAATATGTTAGATATGATAAATAGTTTAAAAAAAATGAAAAAATATAATAAAGATATAGTAGTATATCCAGGTCATGGTGATAAAACAATATTAAAAGAAGAATTAAAAAAATATAGAATTTAGTTAAATCTATATTTTTTTTGAGTTATTATCATTTTCCTCTGTTTTTTTATTTTGTAAATTTTTAATATACCAATTTTCTATTTTAATTAAATTAGGATCATATAATCCAAATTCGGATTTTAAAGCTGTTTTAATACTATCAGAATCTTTTTGTTCATTAAATATAGATATAGCTTTAAAATCAGGATCTACTGAAAACATGAAAATTAATAATTTTTCAGTTGAATTTCCTACACGAGTAGTTTTAATTTTATTTACAATTTTAAAATATTTAGCTAATTTAGAAAAGCCATTAAATTTGTTTTCATAGAATGCATTTAATTCTTTAGAAAAACTTTCAATAATTTCAATTGAGTCATTATTTATATCAGTTATTTTTAAATCATGAAATGATTCATAAAAATGTTTTAAATCGTTTGAATTGTAATAATTATTTTTATCACTATAATTATAATGCATATAATATTTCCCCTTTCACGATGTTATATATTATAACAAAATTAAAATAAAGTCAAATTATACTTGATAAATATATGAAAAAATGCTATTATTTATTATAGATAGTGTATAGATAATATGGAGGTCGTTATGGATTTATATATAAAGGTAAATAAATATAAAAAAATTATTTTAACTATATTACTATATTTTATAGTAGGTTTTATAGTGCTTGGAAATATTGTAAAAGTAAAAGCAGAACCTAGCTTTCATGATACAAATTCACCTAAATTGGATGGTGCTGTTTTTCAGAGTTTAACTAGCGATTATGGATATTTAGACTATTATGATGGAATTATTTTTAGTATATGTGCAAAAGGTCATGGATGTAAAGAAAATATTAGATCAACATATATAAATGTTATTTATACTTTTAGATATACTGAAAAGGCTGATTTATATTATGTTGATAGAACGTTTGTACCAAAATTGAGTTATCCAGAAGGGCTTTCTATTGTTGGAGGAGGAAAAGATTATAGTCGTGTTTCTTTTTCAATTAGAGGTTATATTTCAGAACTTAGTGACTTAAACTATATGAATAGTACAGTAGGGGTGAGGGTTAATGATTATCTTGAAAATCTAGGATATGCAAATTTAAAATCAATTTTGGAACATGAAGCCAGTTTAAAAGGTTCAACTTTTGAAAAATATTTTCAAAAAGATGATTTTGTTATTGTAGAGCCATTTGTATCAATGAGAGTTCTTGATGATAAAAATTCCCCATACTTTTATGCAGGAACCGCTAATGGATTAATATATATGTTTTCACGTGGCCCTATAAAAAATAAAAATGTTGGTTCAGTTGAAAAGTGTCCTAAATCACCCTGTCCTTCTACATGGTTTTTAAAACCAATTATAGTTAATATGTTAACATTTCGAGCAAAACCTGGTCTTGATTGTAGTATAAATGATGATATAGCTTATGCATCTTCATATTCTTCTACTAATAGAGAAGGTTGTGGATATTTTAAATATAATTTAGATGACATACTTAAACCACAAAATCCCACTTGTACATACGATGAAAAAAATAATAAATATTATGATTCAACAGGAGCAGTAGTATCTAAATCAAAATTTGAACAAGACTGTCCACAGCAGTGTAAACAAGTGCCTGGCTCAAATTCTTTATACTATAATTCTAGAGGTAAAATAGTATATTATGATGAATATAACAAAGATTGTAATACAACATCAACTGGAGGAACAATTACAATAAAAAAGGTAGATAGAAAAACAGGTCAATTAATAACAACTAGTTCTGCAAGCTTTTTAATTATTGATAATGCCGATTGTCAAAGTAAATATTGGAGTCATAGTTCAAGTGATGACTATTGTTCAGGTGGTTATTGTAGTGAATCTGAAGTTCAAGATCCAAATAATTCTTGTTCATCTACAACTCAATGTAAAGGACATATTGTACACCCTTATTATTCTACAAGTGCCGATATTGACAAAATAACAACAAAAAATGGTGTTGCTACATTTGATGCATCTCCTGGTAAATCATATTGTATAATAGAAATAAGTGCTCCAACGGGGTATAAAAGTGTAAGCGAAAACAAAGAAAATATGGATGCTTGCTCTAGTGTTTCTAATTCTTCTCCTAGTAATTGCCCTTATACTATTTATTCTCCTAGTAATCCAAATGATTATGAAAGCAAATATACAGGTGTAAAAGCTGGAGATACAGTTACGGTTTATAATGACAATACTTGCGAAACAGTTTTTAATGGGCTAAATAAAAATAGTCTTGATGAAAGAATATGGGCTTTTAGATATTTTGCGTATTTTATTAAAAATGAAAAAGATAGAGTTAAATATTATAATTTTTTAAATTTAAACATTAAAGATGCAACAACAGCTTGTAAGGTATTTACTCCTACAGTAGATAAAAACACATTGTGTTTGAGTGGTAGTTATGATGAACGTGAATTTACTAAAGATAATATTTCTAATTATAATTATTTAGCTTCTACTACGGATGGTAAGGGTATAGCATACTGTCAGATAGCGTTTAATTTGAAGAATAATTTAGGAGTGACTGAATGGAATGTAAAATCTGGTGAAATGCCTATTCAATATGCCAATTCAACTGTTGCTGCAACTGGTAAATTAAGACAGGCTTGTTATTTATACCCATTACATACTGGCTTAGATCAAGAATATAAACCCGATGAATTCACAGATGATAGAGGACAATCAACAAAGTTTGATTATTCTACAATAGTTACGGGTGTATATTTGGGTGAAGGTAAAGATGGTGGAAAATTAAATGAATCAACTGCGCAACCAAATGTAATTTCATATGATAATAAGTGGTCTGATTATATAGATACTGTTTATTATTCGTTATATCCTGTATACGCAGAAAGTATAACAGGAAAAATAAGTTATGATATACCAAAAAATGGTAATAGCTATAAATTTTTAGGATATGGTGTGGTTAGTAAATTTGATAAAAAACAGCAATATTCAATACCTTATTCTATATCATTTGGTTCACCATTTTCAACTATTTTAGGTAGTTCTGGAAGCAGTATAACAATGAAACCATCAAGTAACAATGAATGTAAAGTATATCCAAAACAAGAAATAATAACAACATCAGATAATAATAAAACATCGGATAAATTAAATTTATCATTTAGAATAATAGATACAAGTAATCCATTTCCTGGAAAGAGTGGAACAGTTAGAAAAGTTGGAACAAACTGGAAAGCAACATCTGCTGTAGATGATGAAACTGCATATAATAATTGGGTATCAAATTCATGGAAGAGTAGTAGTTTATATATTAATAATAATAAAGGTAATGCGACTAGTAAAGATTATGGATTTAATTCTTTGGTAGCTTATGTAATGGAGACTACAAATAATAGTTTAGATAAAAATAAAACAGGACCAATATATACAATTAAACTAACACCAACTAACATTAAAGAGATAAGAAAATATAATAAAAACAATGACTATGATGATTTCACATTGAAATGTCAAAGTGATGCGACAAATTGTACAATAAGTGAAACTTTTGTTAAAGTAGTTGGTAAAGAAAACTTTGTAAAAAATATATAAAAAGTTGTACAAAATACAATTAAAGAAAAGATGGATAAATAATAGTTTGAAATTTGAATATAATATTAATGTATACTATTTGACATTTTCATAAAATTGTAGTATATTTATATTGCACTTGTAAAAGTGTGAAAATGTTTCTCGCTTCCGGGTGGTTAGCGAGTAATAAATAATCCCGGTCGACAATGTTTCTCGCTTCCGGGTGGCTAGCGAGTAAAAAAATGATCCCGGTTGAAAATGTAGAAAAACTCTATCACTTGATGGAGTTTTCTTATTTTTTTTGATATAATTTTTATGGAGTTGATGACAATGGAAATAAAAACAGGTTATTTATATCACATCAAAGATGAATATTTGATATTGTTAATGATGAAAATTTAATGCAAAATCATGAAAGAGGAAAGAAACGACCTACTTATTTTACAATTAAAGATAAAGACATTTTATGGCTTATTCCAATTAGTTCTAAAGTTGATAAATATAAAAAAATAGTTAATAAAAAGAAAGAAAAATATGGTTTTTGTAATACAATATTAATTGATAAAATTTTTGAGAAAGATTCAGCTATTTTATTACAAAACGCTTTTCCAACTTTAGAAAAATATATAGATCATGTGCATACAGTAAATGACGAACCAGCTAGGGTTTCAGAAAAATTAGAAGGAATTATCCTTAAAAACTTTCAAAATTTAATAGAGTTGCATATCAGAGGTATTAAAGTATTTTTTGCTGATATCGACAAACTAAAAGAAAAAATGTTAAAAGAATTAAAGTAAATTACAAAAAGTGAATAAATATGGATACTACGTTTATTTCAATAATATTTCAAAATTATATTGATATAATAGACTATTTATGATATAGTTTATATCGATTGGTACTTAGGGAACTTATGGATCTCTAAGTCAATTTTTGTTTATAGAGTAATATTATAGAACGATATAAATATAATAAATAATTATTAGAACATTTAACAAAAACGCATATTTATATTGACATTTTAGTAATAATATATTAATATATTACATTGTAGTTTTAGTAAGAGGTGTAATTATGGATAACTTTAACAAACAAATAGATGAAATATTATTTCCATATTATGATTATATAAAATCAGATCAAGAAAAGAATAAAACAGTTATAAATAATATTGAAGAATTACAAAATCAAATATCATCTATAAATGAAAAGATAAAATCTAATAAAAAACAACTTAGTTTAAATTTAAAACAAATTAGAGAACAAGAAGAAAAAGAAAAAGAAGATTATAAAATCAAATGTGGAGATTCTTATAGTGAGTCATTATTAATTGATATATCAAATAAATATCTAGAAAAATCTCAACAAATTATTATGGATAATATAACAGAAGAAAATGATAAATTAATGGAAAGAAAAAATATAGAAAAAGTTTTAGAAAAATATATGGAAGAATTTCAAAAAAATATAGAGCAGAAAAAAATATATACAGAAAAAATTACTACAATGAAAGAAGATATAATTTCTAAATTAAAATTATTAAAAAAAGATATATTAGATGAATATAACGATATAAAAATAGAATTAAATAAATTAAAAGTTAAACAAAATGATTATAATTTAAAGAAAAAGACTTTTGAAGAAGAATTAAGAGAAATAAATGTTATATTACAAAAATTTAAGAGAGAATATTTAGAAAATAAAAATATTAATGAAAACGAATGGGTTAAATTGTGTAATAAGGTTAATGAAACCTCTACACATATAATATCACTAAAAGTTATGGATGATGATGTAAATTTAGAAGAAATAGAAGGACAAGTTTCTATTTGTGAGGAAAAATTAAATATAATAAATAGTAAATTAAAAGAACTTGATTACAATCAAAATCTAGAAATAAAACAAGATGAGAAAGAAATAAAAATTGATGTAGAAACAAATCAAAATAATAAAATTACAAAAGATATTGTAGAAGAAACAAAAAAAGAAGAATTATTAGAAATTAATCCAGTTATAGAAGAGGTAAAAACTATAGAACAACCTCTAGTGTTAGAACCTATTAAAGAAGAACAAAATAAAAAATATATTATAGATTCATATAGAGAAATAAAAGTTGATTCTACAAGAGATGGAGAATATATAACTATTAGTGGTTATGAAGATATGAAAAATCAAATTTATTTAGATATAGTATCATATATAAAAAATTTAAATAGTATTAAAATAGATGGTAGTTACGATGATGAAATGATTGGAAAAGCATATATTAGTTCAAAAAATGATGAAAATCATTATAAAGATAACGGAACAATAAAAGTTACTATGAGTGGTCAACCTATCGCACTTATTTCAGGTGTATATATAAATATGGATGATTTTTTAGAAGCTTCATTACTATATTATAAAGATTATAAAAATATGTTCTATTGTATAGAAAATCAAGATGCATTATATAAAATATCTTCATTAAAACTAAAATTACTCAAATCACAATTAATAAAGTGTAAACACATGAAAGTTGTTGATTCTATTGATTCACCTGAAAAGAAAAAAATATATGTAAAAGATAATAAAGATAAATATAATTTGCTTGATACAATTAGTATGAATATTAAAGAAGGATTTTATATAAATCAAAATGAATTAATAAATTTATTAATTGAACTTAAACAAAAAACAAACAATAATTTAGGAAAGATAAAAACAAAGATAAAATAATTTTATCTTTTTCTTTTAATAGAATTTTAAGTATGATATAATTATACTAGGTGATATCATGATTGAAAAAAGAATAGATGAACTTATTAAAATTTTAAATAAAGCAAGTTATGAGTATTATACATTAGATAATCCAACAATTACAGATCAAGAATACGATTCATACATGGACGAGTTAATTAAACTAGAAACTAATCATCCCGAACTTGTACGAGAAGATTCTCCAACAGTTCGTATAGGTGGTGAGGTTATAAGTGATTTTAAAAAAGTAACACATCAAATACCTATGATGAGTTTAGGAGATATATTTAATAAAGATGAGATAATCGCATTCGATGAAAGAGTAAAAAAAGTTATCAGTAATCCTACATATATATGTGAACTTAAAATAGATGGTCTTAGTGTTTCATTGCTTTATAAAAATGGTAAATTAGTAAGTGGTGCGACTAGAGGAGATGGTACTGTTGGTGAAGATATAACACACAATGTAAAAACCATAAAAAATATACCTTTATCACTACCAGTTGACATAGATATAGAGGTTAGAGGAGAAATATACATGCCAAAAAATTCTTTTGAAAAACTAAACGAAGAAAGAATTAAACAAGGCGAAAAAGTTTTTGCGAACCCAAGAAATGCAGCAGCTGGATCTGTTAGACAACTAAATAGTAAAATATCTGCTGAAAGAAATCTTTCTACCTTTATGTATCACATACCAGAACCTGATAAATACAATTTAAAAACACAAGAAGAATCATTAAACTTTATGAAATCTTTAACACTCACAGTAAATCCTAATATAGTTAAAGTAGATAATATTGATAGTTTAATGGAATATATCGAGTATTGGACAACACATAGAAACGAGCTTCCATATGAAATAGATGGAATAGTAATAAAAGTAAATAACTTTGATGATCAAAAAAAATTAGGAGTTACAGCAAAAGTTCCTAAATGGGCGATAGCTTATAAATTTCCAGCAGAAGAGGTATTAACTAAACTAAAAGATATAGAATTTTGTGTTGGTAGAACAGGAAAAATAACTCCGCGTGCAGAACTTGACCCAGTACGCCTTCAAGGTAGTGTAGTTAGAAGCGCAACATTAAATAACCAAGAATATATAAAAGAAAAAGATATAAGAATAGGAGATATAGTATCAATTAGAAAAGCAGGAGATGTAATACCAGAGGTAGTAGAGGTAAAAAAAGAAAGAAGAACTGGAGAAGAAATACCATTTAAAATGATAGATACTTGTCCTATATGTGGCTCTAAACTTTCAAAAAAAGATGATGAGGTAGCTTACTTTTGTACAAATAAAAATTGCGACGCTAGAAATATAGAAGGTCTTATACATTTTTCATCTAGAGATGCAATGAATATAGAAGGCTTTGGTGAAAGAATAGTAGAAGATTTCTATAATATGGGATTTTTAAAAACTATAAGCGATTATTATAAGTTATATGAATGTAAAGAAACTTTAATGGAACTTGAAGGATTTGGCGAAAAAAGTATAAATAATTTATTAAATAATATAGAAAATAGTAAAAATAATTCCCTTGAAAAATTAATATTTGGATTAGGTATAAAACACGTAGGTAAAAAAACATCAAAAATACTTAGTGAATACTATGGAAATATAGATAACATAATTAATTCTAATTTAGAAGATTTATCTAACATACCAGATATAGGAGATATAATAGCTAAAAGCATAAGAAATTATTTTGATGAAGAAAAAAATCTAGAACTTATAAAAAAACTAAAAGAATATAACCTTAATATGAATTACATAGGTAAAGAAAAAAATATAAACGAACTATTTAATAACAAGACATTTGTTTTAACTGGTACACTTTTAAATTTAACAAGAAACGAAGCAAAAGATTTAATAGAAGAATTAGGTGGTAAAAATACAAGTTCTGTTAGTAAAAAAACAGATGTTGTAATTGTAGGGAATGAACCAGGAAGCAAATATGATGTTGCTAAAAAATTAAATATTACAATTTGGAATGAAGAAGAATTTTTAAAAAATAGTGGGAGGTAAAAATGAAAGAATGGGAAGATTTTAAAGGAAGCACTTGGAAAGATAAAATAGATGTAAACAAATTTATAGTCGATAATTATAAAGAATATATAGATGATGATAAATTTTTAAAAGGTATAAGTAAAAAAACAGAAAAGGTATGGAATAAATGTAAAAAACTATTAGCTAGAGAATCAATAAGTGGAGTACTTGATGTAGAAACATTTACTATGAGTGGTATTGATAATTTCGAACCAGGATATATTGATAAATCAAATGAAGTTATATTTGGCCTTCAAACCGATGAACCACTTAAACGAATTGTTAATCCTTATGGTGGATTTAGAATGGTTGATAAAGCACTCGAAGCATACGGCTATCATATGGATAAAGATTTAGAAGTAAAATTTAAAGAATATAGAAAAACTCATAATGATGCAGTATTTGATGCATATACAGATGAAATAAAATTAGCTCGTCATAATCATTTAATAACTGGTCTTCCAGATTCATATGGTAGAGGTAGAATAATAGGGGATTATAGAAGACTTGCTTTATATGGCGCAGACTTTTTAATAGAAAAAAAGAAAGAAGATTTGAATAAATTAAAAAACATAACTGATATATCAGTTATACAACTTAGAGAAGATGTTAGCGAACAAATAAAAGCACTCAAACTTATTAAAAAAATGGCTCAACGTTATGGATTTGATGTATCACATCCTGCAACTTGTGCAAAAGAAGCAATACAGTGGACATATTTCGCATACCTTGCAGCAGCAAAACAAAATAATGGTGCAGCAACAAGTATAGGTAGAAATACAACATTTTTTGATATATATATAGAGCGTGATATAGAAAAAGGAATATTAACAGAAGAAGAAGCTCAAGAATTAATAGATCAATACGTAATTAAACTAAGATTAATAAGACATCTTAGAACTCCTGAATATAACGAACTTTTTGCTGGAGATCCAACGTGGGTTACAGAATCTATAGGTGGTATGTTAAACAATGAAAAATCACTTGTAACAAAAACATCATATCGTATTTTAAATTCACTTAACAATATAGGAGAATCAGCAGAACCTAATTTAACAATATTGTGGAGTAAAAAACTACCAGAAAATTTTAAAAAATATGCAACTAAAATATCAATTAAAACACATGCTTTACAGTTTGAAAACGATGATTTAATGAGACCAATATATGGTAATGATTATGCTATTAGTTGCTGCGTATCTGCTCTTAGTTTAGGTCATCAAACACAATTTTTTGGCGCTAGAATTAATTTACCTAAAGTTCTTTTATATGCATTAAATGGTGGTAGAGATGAAATAACTGGAGATGTCGTAATTGAAAATATTGAACCTCTAGAAGGTGAATATTTAAATATCCAAGATGTAATTAAACAATTTGATAAAGTATTAACAAAAACAATAAAAATATATGTAGATGCACTAAATATAATTCATTATATGCACGATAAATATGCATACGAAAGTAGTCAAATGGCATTTATTGATACAAAACCAGAATATTTAATGGCTTTTGGGCTCGCTGGACTTTCAATTATAGTAGATTCCATTTCAGCTCTTCAATATGGCCATGTAAGAGTAAAAAGAGATGATAAAGGTCTTACATCAACATTCGATATTGAACAAGATTTTCCAAGATATGGAAATAATATAAACGAGGTAGATTCACTTGCTTCAAATATCGTTAAAAGAGTATATAGAGAATTAAAAAAATATCCTTTATATAAAAATGCAATACCAACACTTTCAATACTTACAATAACATCTAATGTCGTATATGGAAAACATACAGGAGCAACTCCTGATGGTAGAAAAAAAGGTGTACCTTTCGCACCCGGCGCAAATCCAACACAAGGTGCAGATAAATCAGGTGCTCTTGCAAGTCTTTCATCAGTTGCTAAAATACCTTATGCAAATTGCTGTATGGACGGTATATCAAATACATTTTCAATAATTCCAAACGCTCTTGGAAATGATGAAGATACAAGAATAAATAATTTAACTAACATATTAGATGGATATTTTGGTAGTGGCGCACATCATTTAAATGTAAATGTAATTGATAAAGAAATGCTAATAGATGCGATGAATAACAAAGATAAATATCCTAACTTAACAATAAGAGTATCAGGATATGCAGTTAAATTTAATAATTTAACAAGAGAACAACAAGAAGAAGTAATATCAAGGACATTCCATGAAAAAGTTTAGTGAAGGTTATATACATTCCATAGAAACAATGGGTTTAGTAGATGGACCTAATATTAGAATAGTTGTATTTATGCAAGGTTGCTCACTTCGATGTTCATTTTGTCATAATCCAGATACTTGGGAAAAAAATAAAAATAAAAAAGTGACATCTAAAGATATAGTAGATGTAATAAGAAAGTATAGACCATATATAGAACTAGGTGGCGGTGTAACATTTTCAGGAGGAGAACCATTAGTGCAATCACAATTCTTACTTGAAATGTTAAAACTTTGCAAAAAAGCTGGTATACATACTTGCATAGATACATCTGGTACTGGTTATGATTTAAATATTATCGATGATATACTTAAATATACTGATTTAGTAATTTTAGATATCAAAGCTATAGATGATACAAATTATAAAAAAATTACAGGTCAAAATATGAATATGTTTAATACATTTATTGAAAAATTAAAATCGCACAACAATAAATTATGGCTTAGACAAGTAATAATACCTACTATAAATGATAATGAAGAATATATATTAAAATTAAAAGAATACATAAAACAATTTAATAACGTAGAAAAAGTAGAGCTTCTTCCGTATCACACAATGGGATATGAAAAATATAAAAAATTAAAAATAAAATATAAACTTGAAGGAATAGAAGACATGGATAAAGATATATGTAATAAATTTCAAGATATATTAAATGCTGATTAAAAAGTATTTACTAAATAAATATAATTTGATATAATGAATTTCGAGGAGTGGTAGAATGAAATATGTAAAAATTTTATCTTTAGTTTTTGTAGTTGCTTTGCTAGCTGGCTGTGGAAATGAAAAAGAATTTACAACAACTTGTACTTTAACATCAAATGACGTAGTGAATAATTATAAATTAGACACTGAATACAAGATTTACGGAAAAGGAAAAGTAGCAAATAAAGTTGTTACAATAGAAACTGTTACATCAGATGATGAAGATATATTAGATTATTTTGAAGATACATTAAAAGAAACTTATGATTCTGTAAATGAAATTTATGGTGGATATACTAATACAATTAAAAAAGAAGACAATAAAATTATATCAGAAACAACAATAGATTATAATAAAATGGATTTGAAAAAATACGTTGAAGATAATAGTATAATAAAAAGTTATGTAAATTCTAATAATGAAATGCTAGCAGAAGGTCTTCAAACACTTTATGAATCTTTAGGTGCAACTTGTAAATAGATAAAATTAAGTTAAAAAATATTAAATCCTTTAGATTTAATATTTTTTTTTGAAAAAAATAAAATTTATTTGAAATTTACAGAAATTTTAATATTTATCAAAATTAATTCAATTATTTAAAAAAAATCAAACAGAAATTTAAAAATTGTAAATTAAATATTTCAGTTTTAAAAAAAGATATATTTGACTAATATTATAATAAATGATATAACTTTAACAAGAGAAAAATTAAGGAGGAATTATGAGTATAATAAAACTTAAAAATGTTTCAAAATTTTATTACAGTAAAGGAGTAATAACTAGTGGATTTAGTAAAATAAATCTTTCATTTGATATGGGTGAATTTGTTGCTATTACAGGGGAAAGTGGTAGTGGTAAATCAACACTTTTAAATGTAATAAGTGGTCTTGATTCTTATGATGAAGGAGAAATGTACATTAATGGAGAAGAGACAAGTCATTATACTGAAAAAGATTTTGAAGATTATAGAAGAAAATATGTAGGAAATATATTTCAAAATTTCAACCTAGTAAATAGTTATACAGTTTATCAAAATGTTGAATTAGTATTACTTTTAAATGGAAAAAGCAAAAAAGAATCTAAAAAAGAGGTATTAGATTTATTAAAAAAAGTTGATTTATATAAATTTAGAAATACTAAAGTATCAAAACTTTCAGGTGGTCAAAAACAACGTGTTGCGATTGCTCGTGCTCTTGCTAAAGATACTCCAATAATAATTGCAGATGAACCAACAGGTAATCTAGATAGTAGATCTGCAAAAGGTGTAATAAAATTATTAAATGAAATATCAAAATATAAACTTGTTATTGTAGTAACACACAATTTTGAACAAGTAGAAGAATATGTAACTCGTAAAATAAAAATGCACGATGGAAGAATTTTAGAAGATAAAAAAATCAAAGATATTGAAAGTATAGAAGATAAAGCAAATCAAACCTATAAAAATATAACAACTATAAATAAATTTAAATTAGGAATAAGAAATGCATTTAATATAATACCTAAATTTGTATTAATAATGTTAGTTTATTTATTTATAACAGTATCAATTATAAGTGAATATGCAACATTTAAAGAACAAGAATATATAGAATCTAAATCAGGAAATAACTATGTTTTTAACAATAATAGTGATAAAAGAATAATAATTAAAAATAATAATACTCCATTTAATGAAAAAGATTATGAAAACATAACATCTTTAGATAATGTAGATTACATAATAAAAAATGATTTATTATTAGATACAAAAATTAATATAACAGATAATGAAAACTATTGGATAAATGGAAGCGTAAATAATATAGAAAACTTTAAAGATAAAGTAGATATAGGTAGGCTTCCAAAATCTTCAAATGAGATAATTGCTGAAACAAACATTGATGATTATTATTTAAATGATCAAGCAGAAGATATTTTAAATAAAACACTTTATATACAAAATTTATATACAGCTGAAATAAAAAAATCATCTCCTATAAAAATAGTAGGTATAAAATATAAAAAATCAATACAAGATTATGGAACAATATTTTATATGAGTGAAGAATTAATAGATAAATTTGCTTTAGAACTTTCTCAAATTTATAGTGATATAAATATATTATTTAAAGATAAATATATTGATAATCATATAATAAGTAATGAAAAAGTACCAAAAGGAGAAACATATATATCAAATGATTTATCATATCAGTGTAAAAATGAAAATTGCAGTGATGAACATATTTTAATAGAAACATTAAATATATATACAAAAGAAAATTTAGATTTAAAAATTACTAAAATGTATAATAAACAAAATATGCAATCATTACTTGATATATCTGATTTTGATGAAAATAATGGAAACATATATATAAATCCAGATGATTATAATAATTTATTTAACAAAGAAAATTATCAAATAAGTGTCTTTGTTAAAGATCCATTAAAACTTGAAAATACCATTAGTGCACTTAAAAATATGAATTACCAAACACTTGCTTTAAAAGATACATTAGTCTCATCAAGTATAGTCCAAGCACTAAAAATATTAAAAACAACAGTAACAATTATTTTATGTATAGTATTATTTTTTATATCTTATTTTGTAATTAAAGTAATACTAAAGTCAAGAAATAAATATTTTTCAACCATTAGAATGCTTGGTGCAACAAAAAAAATATCAAAACAATTACTTATAATAGAACTTTTAACAGTATCTAATTTAGCTTTCTTTTCATTTATGTTAGTTATATATTTAAATAGTATAAATATAATAAACATTAAATTTATTCATACAATATTAACTTACCTAAAATTTAGTGATTATTTACTACTTTATATAATACTTATAATGATGTCTTATTTAATAAGTCAAAAATTTTCTAAAAAATTATTTAAAAATAGTGCGATGAGTACATTAAGAGAGGAGATATAATATGATAAAATTACAAAATGTCGATAAATCATTTAAAAAAAATAAAATACATGTTATAAATAATATTTCTCTTGAATTTGAAAATACTGGACTTGTTGCTATACTAGGACCAAGTGGATGCGGTAAAACTACACTTTTAAACTGTATAGGTGGACTTGATAAAATAAAAAAAGGAAAAATACTTATAAAAAATCAAAAAATAAGTTCAAAGATATCATATAAAGTAGATAAAATAAGAAATATAAACATAGGATATATATTTCAAGATTATAAATTAATAGAAAACATTAGCGTATATGATAACGTTGCAATAGTATTAAAAATGATAGGTATTAAAGATAAAAAAGAAATAAAAAAGAGAGTAGAATACGTACTTGATAAAGTTGGAATGTTAAGGTATAAAAAAAGACCTGCAAATATGTTATCTGGAGGAGAAAGACAAAGAGTAGGTATAGCAAGAGCAATAGTAAAAGATCCTGAAATAATATTAGCAGATGAACCAACTGGAAATCTCGATAGTAAAAATTCTCTTGAAATAATGAAATTAATAAAAGCAATATCAAAACATAGACTTGTAATACTTGTAACTCATGAACAAAATTTAGCTAAATTTTATGCATCTAGAATAATAAGTTTAAAAGATGGTAGTATTATAGATGATTATAAAAACGATGACGTAAAGGAACTTGATTATGAAATAGATAATAATTTTTATTTAAAAGATTTTAAATATAAAAACAATTTAAAAGATGAAAAATTAGATATAGATGTTTATAGTAATACTAAAGATAAAATAAATCTTGATATAGTAATAAAAAATGGAAATATATATATTAGAAGTAAAACAAAAGAAAAAATAGAAATAGTAGATGATAATTCTAGTATTGAGTTTATAGATGATCATTTTAAAAAAATAGATAAATCTGAACTTGAAAAATTAGAATATAATTTTAAAGATATAATAGATAAAAATATAAAGAAAAAATATTCATCAATACTTAATCCATTTACTTTAATAATTCAAGGATTTAAAAGAGTATTTGATTTTCCAATATTAAAAAAAATATTATTAATAGGATTCTTTATTTCAGGTATGTTTATTATGTATTCAGTATCATCAATATTATCTACACTTAATATAAAAGATGAAGACTTTGTAAGTATAAATAAAAATTATTTGATAGTTGAACAAAATAAATTATCAGTTAATGATTATTTAGATTATGAAAAAAATCCTAGTATTGATTATATATTACCGGGAGATTCACAAATACAATTTGATTTTAAAAATAATGATTATTATCAAACAAGTAAAGTTTCATTATCACTTTCAGGTTCACTTTCCAGTACTTCAATGATAAATAGTGATGATTTAATATTAGGAAGAATGCCAGAAAATGAATATGAAATTGTAGTAGATAAATTCGCTATAAAAAATGAATTAGATAGTTCTAAAGAATTTAAAATGGTAGGAATAATTGATTACAAAGATATGTTAAATAAAACTTTAAAATTAAATAATATGGAAGATTTTAAAATAGTTGGAATAACAGATTTAAGTAGTCCATCAATATATGTAGATGAAAAATTATTTATAAATATATTATATAATACTAATAGTATAGATGAGGTAATTTTTGATTATTCATTATTTAAAGATAAAATAAATATAAAAGAAGGTAATGAACCAGTTAATGATTATGAAATAATAGTAAATATAAATTTTAAAGAAAACTTTCCATTAAATAAAGAAACTAATTTAAAAATAAATGATACTAAACTTAAAGTAGTAGGATATTATGATAGTAAATATAATTATAATTACTATTTTACAAATAATAATACTATAAAATATCATTTAATTGAAAATAGTAAAAATTTAGTAATCTTATCAAATAATAATGAAGAAACAATTGAAAAATTTAGAGAATTAAATATAAATATAAAAAATAGTTATGATTATAGTAAAAATATTTATAAAGAACAAACAAGAGAACAAAATGTAAATACTATAATTGTATCAGGTATTATGCTTTTAATATCACTTATAGAAATGTTACTCATGATTAGATCTTCATTCTTATCAAGAATAAAAGAAATTGGAATACTTAGAGCAATAGGAGTCAAAAAAATAGATATTTATAAAATGTTTTATGGAGAAATATTTGCTATAACAACTATCGCATCATTACCAGGATTAATATTTATGGCGTATATTTTAAAAACAATATCAAAAGTTTCATTATTTGGTAATTTATTTTTAATAAATCCAATAACAATAATAATATCAGTAGTCCTTGTATATTTATTTAATTTAATTATAGGATTAATACCTGTATTTAATGTAGTTAGAAAAACACCAGCAAGTATTCTTTCAAGACATGATTTAGATTAAAAGTAGATTATTCTACTTTTTTTTGTAAATTTGTACTTGATAAAAATAAAGATAAGTGTTATCATTAATATAGATAGAAGAGTAGGAAAAACTTCTATTAGAGTGAAAGGAATGGAATTATGAAAGAATTAAAACAAACAAATATGAGTAGGGGGGGGGGTACTTTACAGTAGAAAAGTAAAGGCATTCACCCTAATAGAACTTT
>CANQIV010000024.1 GCA_947624135.1 uncultured Bacilli bacterium
TATTAAACTAAATATTAATATTATTAAAAATTTTTTTATTAGATGGAGTGTATCTACATTATAATGTGTAAAGTACCCCCCCCCTGTCAAGTTTTTATTTATATTCATTTTATACCTCCAACTTTCTTTATGTTATTTCTACAATTAATAATATCATTTTTTTATGCATTTATCAAGCAAATTTAAAAAGATTACGAAAATGTAATCTTCAGTCTATATATACTTAATTTATTTTTGTAAATATATTCCAAGGTTTTCTATTTGGTAATTCTAAAGTAAACGTTAATTTTTCTTTAGTAATTGGGTGATTAAAGGTAATAGAATTAGAAAATAACGCAATTTGTTCCCCTACTTTAGAATTTTTATTATATTTTTGATCTCCATAAATAGGATATCCATGTGAAGAAAACTGAACTCTTATTTGATGTGATCTACCTGTTTCTAGATTTATTTTTACTAGTGATAAATCATTTTTAAAATCAATCAATTCATATGTCAAACTAGATAATTTCCCTTTTTCATCTATTTTTACTATATTATTTTTAGTATCTTTTAAAAGTTTATCAACAAACTTTCCTTCTTTATTTATTTTATTTTCTACTATAGCAAAGTACGTTTTTTCAAAAGTTTTATTTCTTATTTGTTCACTAAGTCTAGAAGCACATTTACTAGTTTTAGCAAACACCATTATTCCACCTACTGGTCTATCTAATCTATGTACAAGTCCTAAATATACATTACCTGGTTTATTATCTCTTTTTTTTATATAATTTTTTAGAATTGTTAAGAAATCTAAATCATTACTATCATCTTGTTGAACTGGTATATTTATAGGTTTTTCTACCACTAATAAATGATTATCTTCGTATATTATATTAATCATTAGATACATACCTTCCATATATTCCACATGGTAAGACTAAATTATCTCTTGTAATTTTTAATCCTACCTCACCAGAATCTACTTTACCATTAGGATATAGTGGTAATAACGTTGTTTTTAAAATGTTTTCAAGTACTGTTGATGAAATACCTGTAGTATACGAATTAACTAAAAAAAATAATGGTTTATCACTTAATATTTTTATACATGCATTTATTAATTCATATATTGAATCTTCAAATTTCCAAACCTCTTTATTAGGTCCTCTACCATAACTAGGTGGGTCCATTACTACAGCGTCGTATTTATTTCCTCTTCTATATTCTCTTTCAACAAATTTTAAACAATCATCTACTATGAATCTAATATTATTATTTTGAAGCCCACATAAATCTCTATTTTCTTTCGCCCATTCCGTCATACCTTTTGATGCATCTACTTGTACAACAGCAGCGCCAACACTAGAACAAGCCATTGTTGCCGCACCAGTATAAGAAAATAAATTTAATACTTTTATTTTTCTATCTGATTTTTTTATCATTTCCATCATAAAATCCCAATTTGTTGCTTGTTCTGGAAAAAGTCCTGTGTGCTTAAAATTTGTTGGACTTACTTTAAATGTAAGATGTTTATATTTAACTGTCCAATAATCTGGTAATTTACTATAAAATTTCCATTGTCCTCCACCTTTATTGCTTCTAAAATAGTGTCCATCTATATTTTCCCATTTATCATTATATTTAACATTCCATATTGCTTGAGGATCAGGTCTTCTAAGTATTATATTTCCCCATCTTTCTAATTTTTCACCATTTCCAGCATCTATACATTCATAATCTTTCCATTCGTTACTAATTCTTTTCACAAAATCACCTAAATTCCAATTATAGTATAACATATTATAGTATTTTTTCACATATCAAATTATCACAAATTTTTATATATTTTTCATATTCATCATTACTTTTTATAGTCCATCCTATTATTAATTTATTTTTATAATTAACTGGTAATAAATTCTTATTAATTGATAAAAAATCTACTTTTTTTATATATTTTTTTATTATTTTATAATTTAAATTATTTAATATAATTAAACCTATTACATAATCTTTTTTATTTTTATAAAACCAATCTATTACATATGGGTTTAAACTTTGTATTGCGAATTCACCTTTATAATTACTTAATATTTTTATAAGTTCTTTTTCAAAATAATCATTATTATTTAAATCTTTTATTTCTATTAATATTGGTACTTTCCCATCAATTATATTTATTACTTCTTCTAAAGTAGGTATTTTATATTTACCTTTTATTTTTATTTTGGAAAGTTGTTCATAGTTAAGTGTCTCTATTATTTTATTTTCATTACATAATCTTAATAAATTATAATCATGATAAACTACTATTGTCCCACATTTAAGAATATGTACATCTAGTTCTATTATATAATTTTTATCTATACATTTTATAAATGTTGACAATGTATTTTCTATTGATAATTTACTACATAATCCTCTATGAGCAATTAAATTATTTTTTAAAAAATTAATATTTTTCATATTTAATTATATGAAGAAAAAAGAAAACATTTAAATTTATAATAGAACTTAATTAAAAACTATGTGATTAGAGTATTATTTAATTAGGCGACGTACTTACTGATAAAACCATTATTATGCATTTTTATGTAAATATTAATGTTGTTTTATCTTAACAATAAGAAGATAATTTAGTATTTCGGGGTGATATAATGGATAATCAAAAGGAATATAATGTTTACATTGATGAATCAGGAGATGAAGGAATAAATAAAGGTTCAAAATATTTTATTTTAACTGCAATTATTGTTGAAAAGGAAAAAGATTTAGAAATTTCTAAATTTGTAGATAAAATCAAGGAATCGCTTGAAATGAATATTAAAACTCAACCACACTGGAAACCTAACGAAAGAAAAAAATTATTATAACTTGCTGATTGTTGTTGTAGTGCGTTATTCCAAGCCTTAAAGTATAATAATAAAATTCATTTTGATTATATTAAAATAATTAAAAATAAAATATATTCTAAAAAAGGAAATTTCATTAGTTATGGATTAAAATTAGTTCCAAATAATAGTAATTCTATCGAACTTAAAAATCTAATTGAATATTAAAGCAAAATAAAAAGTGAGCTTTCCTGACTGAACGAACCCACAAGTCAAGCTTGCTGGTATGAATCAATCACACCCTTCAGTAACTCAGCGAACTACTCACTCACTAACAAGATTTTATACCAAAAAGATATATCTTGTCAATATTATTATATAAAGTATTTTCAAAAAAATACTATTTGTTTAGTATTTTTTATATTAGTTACAATTATTTATTTTGAATTCATTACTATAAGAATATTCAATGTAAAATTGATATAATCTATAAGTGATTATTCATCAAAATTTTATCTTATTTAAAAGAAAACCTTGAAAACATATTTCAAGGTATAACTGCAATATTAACGTTTTGAGAATTGTGGAGCACGACGTGCGGCTTTAAGTCCTGGTTTTTTACGTTCTTTAGCTCTTGAATCACGAGTAACTAAACCAGCTTTTTTTAATATTTTTCTATAACTATCTTCATTAGCTTCATTTGCTTTATCATATTCAAGTAAAGCTCTAGTAATTCCTAAACGGATTGCTCCAGTTTGACCAGAAGCACCTCCACCAGTTACTTTAACCTCAATATCAAATGCATTTTCATTATTTGTAGCTACTAAAGGTTGTTTTAAATCCATTACGTATGTTGCATATGGCATAAATTCATTAACATCTACACCATTAACAGTAATTTTTCCATTTCCAGAAGTCATCTTAACTTGAGCTACTGATGATTTTCTTCTACCTGTTCCAATAAATACTTTTGACATTTAAAACCTCCTATTTAACTTTCATTTCTACTGGCTTTTGAGCCATATGTGGATGTTCAGCACCCTCATAAACAAATAATTTTTTTACTACTTGACGTCCTAATCTAGTATGTGGAATCATACCTTTAACGGCTCTTTCAATCATTTCAACTGAATAATTTTCTCTCATTTCTTTAGCAGTTCTTTCTCTTAATCCACCAGTATATCCTGAATGATTATAATACATTTTATCGTTTAGTTTATTTCCTGTTAGATTAACTTTTGAAGCATTAATAACTACTACAAAGTCTCCACAATCAATATGTGGTGTATAAGTAGGTTTATGCTTACCACGTAAAACGTCAGCTACTCTAGTTGCAAGGCGTCCTAAACTAACTCCTTCTGCATCTATAACATACCATTTACGTTCTACTGTTTCTTTTTTTTGCATATAAGAATTTTTCATATATTCTTTTCCTTTCTCCATTACATATAGCAAGTTTTCCCAAGACTTACTAAATGTGGGATTAAATGTACCAATTAAAATAATACTAAAAAACATAAAAAAAGTCAATAAAATTATATGTTTTTACTAACTTTTTATACGTTTTTTTACTCAAAATAATCTAATTTCATATTTTTACGTACTCTTCTCATAACCTCTTCTGCTTTTTTCTTAGTTGCTTGTGTACCTTCTTTAAGTATTTTTTCTACCTCTTCTGGTCTTGATTCATAATATTTTCTTCTCTCTTGCATTGGTTTTAAAAATTCAATTAAGTTTCTAGCAAGTTCTTTTTTGCAAAAAACACATCCTCTTTCTCCATTTTTGCACTCACTACATACTGTAGATATATTTGGATTTTTAATTAATTTGTGATAATAATATACCATACATATTTCAGGATTTGCGGGATCGTCTTTTCTTAATTTATTTGGATCTGTTTTAGCAGACATAACTTTTTTTGTTATTGTTTCTTCATCATCTGCTAAATATATACAGTTGTTTAATGACTTACTCATTTTTTCATTACCATCTAATCCCTTTATTCTTGGTGTAGATGAAAGTACTGCTTCTGGTACATTAAATGTTTCACCATATATACTATTAAATTTTCTAACTATTTCACGTGCTTGTTCTATATGTGGTAATTGATCTTCTCCAACTGGAACTATATTTCCATTAACGCATGCTATATCTGCTGCTTGACTCACTGGATATCCTAAAAATCCATAAGTTATTCCTTCTCCATTACTACCAAATAATTCTTGTTTTTGACCTATTTCATGTTTTGTTGTTGGATTTCTATAAAGTCTTGGTACTGATACTAAATTTGAAAAATATACTGTAAGTTCTGCTACCTCTGGTATAAGGGACTGTATATATATGTGACATTGTTTAGGATCTATTCCAGCAGCTAAATAATCAAGTACAAGTTCATGTACATTTTCTCTTACTTTAGAAGGAGTATGAAAGTTATCTGTTAAAGCTTGAACATCAGCTATAAGTAAATATGTATCATAATCATATTGTAATTTTACTCTATTTTCAAGTGAACCAAAATAATGTCCTAAATGTAATCTTCCTGTAGGTCTATCTCCTGTCAATATTGTTTTCATATAAATTTCACTCCTTAATTGTCTAATTTATTATATCAAAAAAATAAATCAAAATATATACATATTAATATATATAATATTTTATTGTATCATTAAATGTAAATTCTGTATCAGATAATATTGTTCTAAAAGATGTTGTATCGCTGTAATAATACAATGTGTTATTATCAATATAATATAAATAATCATCTTTAGTTATTATATTTTTATTTGGAACTAGTCCAATATATTTATAAATATCTATATTATTTTTATCTACTCTATATAAATCATATTTATCATTATTATTTTTAAATAAATAATAGTAATTATCGTTTTCAATTACGTAATCAAATCTAATAAAATCTTTACTAAATGGTTCATAATCAAAATATAATTCCTTACTTGGTTTATTTATAGTTTCCCATTTATTATTTTTATAATATTTTATTTTATCTTTAGATGAAATAAGTTTAATAGTTTTATTATTTACATTTATTTCATATTGATTTTCATTATCTTTATCATATAGATATACTTTATCATCTACTATTCCCTCTATATATGAATCTAAAGAAATATCATTTTTACTTTTAATTTTTTCTATATTTTTATTTAATATATTAACTAAGTAAAACTCATTAAACTCATATTCAGAATTATAGTCCGCTATTAAATAATAATTATTTATAAATGTGCTTATAACATTATTATAAATATCATCTTTAAATAGTTGTATTTCCATTTCATCTATTATTAAACCTTTATAAGTTGTAATAGCAATATTTTTAAGTATATCATCGTTTTCATAAAATGTAGTGGTGTGCTTTAAATTTTTAACTTTATTATTGTTTTTAAATTTATCTATATCGTATTCTTTTATGTTCTTTACAAAATCATCTAATTTTTTATTTTCACCAGTTATATTACTGTAATTATAAATAATATTATCTTTATAACACATCATATCAATTGTTACATTATCTATTATAGGAAGTAAACATTCATAATTTTTATCACTATAATAATATATTTTTTTTATTGCTTTTTCATCTGTTTTTTTATCTATTCTTAAAGGATAAATTTTATCTAAATGTTTTATTTCTATATAATTATCTTTATATGATTCTTTTATATTAAATATTTCTTTTTTATATTCTACTTTGTAAGTAAAATAATCTACATCTAATAATAATTTACAAAATATTATTAAGACTAACAATATCAATAATAATGCATATAATTTATTTTTATTACTCATATTACCACCATAAAGCAAAAGATAGATTTTATCTATCTATTTTTTTCTGAATCATTATATTTTTTCTTTTCGCTCATCATATATTCTGTTATATTAGTTTCTATTTCATCAACTGCACCTTTAGATATGTTAGAAAGCACTACTGTTTCTTTTACTGTATCTATATTTACTTTACCCCATATCATACCTGTATCTACAGTTAAATCATTGAATAAATCTGGTGTAATGGCTAGAAAAAGGTATCCAAATAATAATCTTTTTTGAGCAAGTATAATTCTTTTATTAGTAAGTACTACTGCAAATGTTGAAAATAAATCAAATGATGAAAAACCTTTTTGAGCAACAAATGCATATAAAACATTTTCTTCTGGATTTAAATGTTTTTTTACTACTTTTGCATGTGCTTTCAATCTCCAAGCTACTGTAGATTTATATTTTGATTTAAATTCTTTTAACATACCATATACATCATTCATATTTAACACCTCTTCATTATTATATCATTTTATTCATTTATTAATCCGACTTTTTTAAATTCTCTTACTAATTGTGAAATTGTTCTTTCACCTTCTAGAGATTTAATTATTTTTCCGTCTTTAACTATAAGTGTTAAAGGTGTACCTAATTCTTCTGTATAACCAAGATCTTCTAGACTATCTTCAAATTTACTATAATCATTTCCTAATTTTAATATATCTAAGTAATTCATTGTTACTCCATAATCTTTACCCATTGTATTCATTGCAGGTTTGAATGCTATACAATGTGAACATGTTGTTTGACCTATTACTATTACATTAGTTTCACTACTATCAATTAATTCTTCATATTCTGAATAACCAATATGATTTATATATTTTTCTGCTGAATATTCTGCATCTTCTGGAACCATTTCTGTTTCTTTTAAGAATTCAATATATTCTTCTGGATCAGTATATCCTTCAGCTATATCTATTACTTTTTTATTTTCAACTACTATAGTTTTAGGAGTTCCTTCTTCAATACCTAATTTTTTTCTTACCTCTTTATTTTGAGAAGCACTTATTTTTGATGTATCTAGATAATAATAATCTATATCATAATCATTAGCTATTACCTCAAGTATTGGTGTTTGAAGAGAACACCATCCACAAGTTGTACTAGCATAATATATTATTTTTCTTTCTTTTGAGTTAAAATATTCATCAAATTTTTTCATTATTTCTTCTGCTTCTTTTTCATCTACTTTATTTGTACTACTACTAGATGAACCTGATGATGAACCTGATGATGAACCTGATGATGAATAATTTTCAAGTTTTATTCCATTTTTATTTGTTAGTGCGAAAGCAACTATGAGTGCTGCTGCAACTATTATTAATATTACTGTAAGTATTATTGTTTGTTTTTTTTCTTTAGACATATTTATTCCTACTTTCCTTTTTTCATTATTTCCCCATTTTTATTATTTACTAGTTCATTATATACGTAATCTTTATTCCATAATATGTTTGCTACAAAATTAGGAATATTTTTTATATATTTGTTTTCTAATTCATTTATACTGATATTATTTGGAGTAATTACATCTTGTAATATAAAATAATTTGTATCAACTGCATCTGTTATAGTTACTCCTAATTTTTCAGCATCATATTTTTTTTGTAAAACATCTTTAACTAAATTATATTCTTCTTTGGTTACAAAGTTTTCACCAAATTTTTCTATTTTTAATTTTAGTAAAAATGTTAATATAATATTTCCTGATAAAAAATTCATTTTCATAAAAATCACTTCCACGTATTTATTATATGTTTTAATTTTATGAGTGTTAAAAGTTAATACGTTTTTTTCATCACCTCTATATATAATTATACTTTAATTTAATCAATTTTACAAGTATCATTATTATATAACTGGTTTATTATTTCATAAACTATATGTTTAGTAATTAACTTTCTTTCTGTTCTTTCTAAATGAGTATTGTGCAGTATATTACACATTACAAGTACTATTATTTTGTTTTCAAAATCTATTTCAACCATTGGGCCAGTAAATCCAGAAAAATTTATAGTTTTATCTGATAATAAGGGATTTATAAAATTTAATTTAGATATTTTATTTTTATATAGACATCCCATATAATTATGCGGACTTACTAAGTGCAAATTATCATCAATTTTAAGTGCTTCTTCATATATTTCGTTAATATCACCTGTTTTATTAGTTAAATTTTTTAAAATATTATAATTAAAAGTATTTCTATTATCGTGTTTTAACATAAGTTCTATAGTCTCTTTTTTTAGTAATGTATTATCAAGAAAAGATATAAAAAATTTAATTAAATCTATACCATTTGAAAATATTCCTGCATGTCCTAAATAGTTTCCAAATGAAAACGCACTCCTTGCTTTTTTATCGTGTACTATACCAACTTTATTAGTTTTTATTAATTCTCCATTTTGATATTCATAATTACAAGATGCACATTTATCTTCTTGAGGATTAAAAGTTACATTTGTTAAATTTAAAGGTTCACATATTTTTTTATATACAAGTTTATCAAAAGAAATATTGTATATTTTTTCAAGAATATATGAAAGTATTATATAATGAACATCAACGTATTTTGGAAATTTATCTTTAACGTAAGCTGTAAACAAAATATTCTCAAATTCTTGTTTTGTTGTTGGATTTCCTAAGTATCCATCTGTATATATTTCTTGATTATGAGAAAGTAAATCTATTACTCTTACATCTTTTAAATTTACAAATCTATTATCTATATCATATATGAAACTATTTATATCAATCTTTTTTTCTTCATAAGCAATATAGATTAGGGTTGCTGTAAACATTTTTGTAATAGAAGCTAAATCAAACAATGTATCTTTTGTTAGTTTTTCTTTCTTTGGTAAAGTACATTTATTACCAAAAACATATTCGTTTATTTTATTATTTTTATATATTAGAATATCATATCCGGGAGAGTGCATATCTATATATTTATTTAAAAATCTAAAATTCATTTTTATCTTTCCTTTCTTTATTTTTAGTTTTAACTTTCTATTCAATTTATATCCTATTATATCATAAATTAAATTTTATTTAAAAAAAACTCATAATAAACTACGAGTTTTAGATATAATACAATTAATATTAGACCTAATAATTGATGCTTGTCTAGGAATATTAATATATCAAGTGTTATATTCAATTATACTATAAATTTAAAAATAAAAAATAGTTTTGCGCTAATTTGAATCATCAAATAGTTGTCTAATGTCTATTTCTAAAGCGTCTGCAAATTTACCAATTGTTTCTAGTAATGGTGTTTTATCTATTGATAAACATTCCAAATCTCTAACATAGCCATGAGTAAGTCCTGTTAAATCTGCAAGTTCTTGAAGCGTGTACTTTCTCATCAAACGATATTTCTTTATATTTTTTCTAACAATTAATGATAATTGTTCTTTAGAATATCTACTGGTCAAAGTACATCATTTCCTCTCTTGTAAGATTATTTCATAAAAAAATTAAAAAATATGTCGCCTGCGTAAAGTTTTTATGATATAATTAAGATTGAAAGGAGATGAGGTTTAATATGAAGACTAAAAAATGTAAGCATTGTCAAGAAGAAATTGCAAAAAGTGCGAAAAGATGTCCTAAATGTGGTGGGAAATTAGGAATACCCGGTTGGGTTAAAGCTTTAATTATAGTTGTAATTATATTTGGTTGTATCATTGGAGGTATTAGTAGTTGTTCGAATGCAGTGAATGATGCTGTTGAAGATACTAAAAATTCTTATAAAGATATAAATGGAAAAACTTCGTTTAAAATAAATGAAACTTTCCAAAACAAATATGAAAAAATTACTATGACTGAGGTAAATACTAATGTCACTGATTATGACGAATATTTTGGGCCAAAAGATGACAATAAAATCATTGCATTAAAATTCGAAATTGAAAATATTGATGATGATAATGATGAATTATATGTTAGTAGTATGAGTTTTAATGCTTACGCTGACGGTGTTGCAGCAGATTCATATATTTATGGAAGCGATGAATATAATGACTTATCAGCAACTGTTGGAAAAGGAAAGAAAGCTGTAGGTTACGTATTATATGAAGTTCCTAAGAATGCTCAAAAGATTACTGTTGAGTATAATGCAGATTTCTGGACTGATGGTACTACTATTGAATTTATCGTTCAATAAAAGCAAAACTAATTGATTAAAAATAAAGAGTCAGCAAAAGCTGGCTCATTTTTGTTTTTTACTTGAATTTATGGAACAATAACTTTACTTATATTTGAAAAATTATATATTCAACTCTTTTCAATTAACGTTATTAAAAATTTTTGACTTTCCAATTTAGTAGTGATAGAATAATTATCAAGTAAAAAAGGAAAGTAGAGGTGTTAAAGATGGATTTAAGCGATGCTAGTACATTTTCTGTTGCTTCAGGTAAAAATCTACATTATGTCGTTTTACAAGTAACATTAAAAGAAAAATTTTTAGGAACAGGTTCAGGAAATTTAACAGAATTAGAAAATGTTATTAATAAACAAGCTCAAAAAGGTTATCGTTTACACACAATTGCGACATCAAATGGTGGTAGTAAAGGTTTAATGGGTGGCGACCGTATTCAAGCAACATTAGTTTTTGAAAAACTTTCTGATTAATAAAAGTTCAAATTGAACTTTTTTATTTGTCATCACTTATAAAAAAATAAAGAGTTAATGATAAAGTTAATATTGGTCTTGACTTAAATTATATTTATGATAAACTAATATAAAATAATTAAATTGAATAAATTAAATTATTAATAAAGAGAGGATTGAGATAAATGTTAATGTTTTTGATAATAATATTAGCTATTTGGTGTGGTTTATGTGATTTTGCTAAAAAGCAATAATAAAAAATATTATATAAATATTTGAGGTGTCATTATGGATATATATTTATTTGAAAATTTTGTTTTTGAATTTGAAGATAAAGAAATGATAGAAAAAAGTTTAATTCTTTTTGCGCAACAAGCCGAAAATAAGGTGGAGAGAAAAGGTATTAAAAAAGTTACTTTTAATTATTATCCTCAAGAAAAAAATGGTCTACAATTAGTTGTAGAGGGAGAAAAAACAAATAATAAGATTGTTGTTAAAAATATGAAAATTCATCATGTATCTCCAGTTGTTTGGAAATTAAAAATAATCAATCCTTTTTCAAACTTTAATGATTGTTTTATCGCAAGTCAAGAAGATGGTAGTGGATTTGTCATTATAAGATTAGTTAATGAACAAGTTTTGGGTAAAATAAAAAGTGGAGATATAATTGAAGCACAAGTTGTTGGGATTGCTATAGCAATTGATATTTTTGAAAATGAAAAAGAATATGAAAAGAATGTTCCTAAAAGTAAAGATGGAATAAAGTATTTTATGAAAGATGGTACAATAATTCCAATAAATGCAATAGTAAATAACAATACTAATTTATCAAAAACAGAAAGAAAAAAAAGAAATCATTCATTTGATAACTTAGTAGATATTAAAGGAACAATTAAGCAATGTTGGAAATATTCATTAAATATGTATGAAATGAATGTTAATAATTATTACATGGTAGAAATAGATACAGAATGTGGCCCTCTTCATATAGTTATTCCACAGCCTATGATTCCTAAAGGACTAAAAGGAATTGAAAAAGGTAATATTATAACCGGAAAAATTATTTTATCTGGAGATGTATGCATAAATGATTATGAAAAATATGTTTCAAATTTAATTGATAATTCAAAAAAATAAAATAACACTAGATTTTTCTAGATGTTTTTTTATACAATTTTTATTGCAAAAGAAAAGTTCATAATATACGAACTTTTACTTATCTTTCGCAACAATAGTGTGCGTAAAATTCAATATGGGGCGAATATAGGGATTCGAACCCTAGCATAATGGAACCACAATCCACCGTGTTAACCCCTTCACCATATTCGCCATAAATAAAAACTATTTACGAAATATATTTTAACAAATAATAATATTTTTGTCTATAGTTTTTTTATTTTTTTTATATGTAGACATAAACCCATACATATATAGTTTAATATCATAACATAGATTGAGGAGGAAATTTATGAATAACTACCCTGATTTTAGAAAATTTAATTATACTGATATGTATAATAAAATGAATAATTTATTTAATCAAAATATAGATAACAATATATATACTGAAGCATATGAAGATAATAATAATTTATATGATCCTTATAATGGATTTATTAGAGGAAATTTATTTAAAGATTTATATGATCCTTATAAAATAAAAGTTCCATATGATGTAAAACCTATGAATGAACAAGCAAGTCTTTTAACAGATATTGATTCTTTAGGATTTGCAATGGTTGACTTAAATCTTTATTTAGATATTTATCCTGATGACAATAAAGCAATAAATTTATTTAATCAATATAGAAAGCAAAAAGAAAATTTAATGCAAGAATATGAATCTAAATATGGACCTATAAGTTTAAATTCTGAAAGTTTAAATAAATATCCTTGGGCTTGGGACGATATGCCATGGCCTTGGGATAACTAGGAGGTTAAATATGTGGAAATATGAAAAAAAATTAGAATATCCAATAAATATTAAAAAGAAAGATTTAAGAATGGCGAAAGCTTTACTTGAACAATATGGAGGTTCTAACGGAGAATTTGCTGCTTCTTTAAGATATTTAAATCAAAGATATACTATGCCTGATGAAAAAGGTTATGCGCTTTTAAATGATATTGGTACAGAAGAATTAGCTCATGTAGAAATGATTGCTACAATGGTTACTCAATTAATTAAAGGTGCTAGTGTAAAAGAACTTATGGATAATGGCTTAACTGCGCAATATGTACAACACGATCACGCTATATTCCCAACAGATGCAAATGGTGTACCTTTTACAAGTGCATATTTTGCAACAACAGGAGACTGGCTTGCTGATTTAACTGAAGATATGGCTGCAGAGCAAAAAGCTAGAGCTGTATATGAACATTTAATGGATTTAACAGATGATCCTGATTTACTCGCACCACTTTCATTTTTAAGACAAAGAGAAGTAGTTCACTATGAAAGATTTAAAGAACTTAGAAATTATTATTTAAAAAAATTTAATGTTAAAAATATTTAATTAGAATTTTTATGAAAAATAAGTACTAAAGTATTTATTTTTTTTATTTTTAATGATAAAATAAGTTCAAAGGAGGATAATGTATGATTAATTTCGATAGTTCAATCAGTGCAACAACATCTAATTCATTAAATGGAGCGGTTGTTTGGACAATAATAGCTACAGTAATTGCTATAATAGGAGGTATTACTTTATATTTTGTTTTCTTAAAAAGTAAAACTAAATATACTGGATTTTTAGCTAAATTACAAGATTTCTTAAATTTTAAATCATTAGTACTTGAAGATATCTTAAAAATCACTTACTTAATATTAGCTATATTTATAACTTTAAATTCATTTGGATTTATTGCAAGTAATTTCCTATCATTCATTGTTACATTAATTGTTGGTAATCTTGTTTTAAGAATTAGTTATGAAATTTCTATTTTACTTATTAAAATTTGTAGAAATACATCAGATATTAATAAAAAATTAAAATAAAATGGTGAAATTAAACACCATTTTTTATTTTAACAAATTTGATAAATTTATATTAATAGCTTTACTTGATGCTTTTAAAAATAATGGTAAAAGATTTTGATTTATATCTTTATCATTACTTTCTAATAAAATATTATCAGAACCTTTTTCATAACAAATTTTTACATCACTCATATCATTTTCATTAACTAATAAATAATATATTCTATTTTTATAATTAGTTTTACTAGAAACTACATATTTTTCTTTACCATCTAAAGTAATTACATCTTTAATATCTATATTCATATTTTATTTCCTAATTACTTATAATATATATGAGATGGTTTATCTATATCGATATCTAAATCTTCATGATATGAACTTTCTAATTTATCAAATTTAATTTTATTAACTAATTTTTCTCTTTGTTCTTTTAATTTGCCTTTTTCATAAATTGAATATCCTAAAGTAAATAATGAACCTGATAAAATTAAAATTCCTAAAATTCTAACTAATATTAAATTTGATGAAATAGATATACCCATAGTACTTATAATAGCAAAAATTGTAGATAAAATAATATTAGTTTTATCTTCTTTTATATTTTTATCACATTTTTTTATTTCTGTAACTATATACTTTTTTTCTTCTCTATCCATAATTTTTCCCCCTCGATAAGTGTATTGTAACATAAAAAATATATAAGTGCAAATTAAAAAGTGATTTCTCACTTTATTTTCCTTCTAATACATGTATATTATTAAGTAATATTCCTGTTCCTTCTACGACGCAAGTAAGTGGTGTTTCAGCAATAAATACTGGAACTTTTAATTCGTGTGATAAAAGTTCATCAAATCCATGTATTAATGCACCTCCACCAGTTACTATTATTCCTTTATCTATAATATCAGCAGAAAGTTCTGGTGGTGTTTTTTCTAACACATTTTTAGCAGAATGTATTATAGCATATACACTTTCTCTTAAAGCTTCTTCTACCTCTTCACTACTAAATGTAATTGTATGTGGTAATCCTGTTACTAAATCTCTTCCTTTAACATCTATTTTATCGTTTCTACCTTCTGGATATACGGAACCAATTTCAAGTTTAATATCTTCTGCTGTCCTATCACCTATAAGTAATTTGTACTTATCTTTTATATATTTTATAATATCATTATCAAATGTATTACCAGCTATTTTTATTGATTCGCTTGTAACAATATCTCCTAGTGAAAGAATTGCTATATCTGTCGTACCACCACCTATATCTATTACCATATTACCACTTGGTTTAGATATATCAAGTCCTGCACCTATAGCAGCTACTTTTGGTTCTTCTTCAAGATATACTTTTCTTGCTCCAGTTCTTTCAGCAGCTTCTTTTATAGCATTTTTTTCTACTTGAGTTATATTAGATGGACAACAAATTAATATTCTTGGTCTAGATAAAAAACTTCTACCATTTACTTTTTTTATAAAACTATTAAGCATCATCTCTGTTACCTCAAAGTCTGCAATTACTCCATCTTTCATTGGTCTTATCGCAAGAACTTTTCCTGGAGTTCTACCAAGCATTTCTCTAGCTTGTTTCCCTACTGCAAGTATTTTTTTTGTATCTGAATCAATTGCTACTATACTAGGTTCATTAAGTACTATCCCTTGACCTTTTATATATATTAATACGTTAGCGGTACCTAAATCTATTCCAATATCTTTTGCAAACATAATACCATCTCCACTATAAAATATTATATCATATTTTAACAAATTTACTTATTCTAAATTAGTCTTTTTATATTTTTTTTTGGTAGATTCTCCACCTCTAATATGTCTTACATCTATATGATATTTTAAAATACTATCTATTTCCTTGTATAAATCATAATTTATCTCTAATAATCTTTCATGTAAATCTTTATGTACAGTGCTTTTTGAAACATTGAAAATATTTGCTATTTCTCTTATAGTTTTTTTTGTATCTAACATGTAATTTGCTTCATCTAAAGTTCTTTTTACTATAAATCGATTCATGTAACACCCCTTAATTAATTATATATATTAATGTTCTATTTATACATAAAAAGGGCTACGCCCTATAATTCATTAACTGATTTATTATAATAATCTTCAGGATTTACGCATACTCCATTTATAATTAGTTCAAAATATAAATGATTATCTAGTTCTTTAGATATATTTGATGTCGAACTTTTAGCTATTACTTGACCTTTAATTACAGAATCGTTTGCTTTTATGTTTATGTCAGATATGCTTTGATAAACACTCACTACACCATTGCTGTGTTCAATTGTTATAACATTTCCCAAGATTGTATCTTCTTTTACCTCTTTTACTTTACCATCTAAAACTGCTACTACATCAAATGCTTTTCCATTAGAATATGAAACTCCACTACTTTGAATATATGTTCCTTCATAATATATTAATGATTTTTCTTGTGATTCTGCTTCTGCCTTATAATCGTAATATTTTTTTACAACTGTAATATCTGTATCATTATAAGGTTTTGCAATTAAATCATTGTTTGTAACTACAGGAACTTTTTGTTCATAATCTAAAATACCTTTTGAAACGTATTGATATTCTGGTGTTGATGGTCTACTCATCGCACTTCTTAATAAAGTTATACCTCCTACAAGTAATAAAAAGGAAATACCATATAAACTATAAACAACTGATTTTTTTAATTGTCTTTTCATTTTTTTCACCTCATTTAAAGTGTGAACGTTTTTTTTAGTTTTATGCAAAAAAATAAAAATATCACATTTTTTTGTGATATCTTTATTAATGTCCCCTTTTATCCTTATATAGAACTACTCATATCGTAATTCATTCTTGACATTACACTTTTATTATAATTTTATTTTTTTTTAATGTAAATGCATTTTAGATAAAAGTGGGAAATAATTTAAAACACGTGTAAAATAGTGTAAATGTTATAATGTTATAGTGGAATTTATACCTATTGGAAGACCAATTAAATACCATACTATTATTATTACTATCCAAGTCAATGAAACAAATAAAATTGGTTGCATTATTTTTTTCATTGTGCCTAATATATTAACATTGCTATCTTTATCATATTTATACATAAATCCTATAGTTATAATTAGGTATAAATAGATTGGTGAAAATAATTTACCTACTGAATCAGCTGCAATAAATATTGTTTGAGTAAATGAAGGAGAAATGTTTGCTCTCATCAAAAGTGGTACAAATATTGGAGCTGCTAATTGCCACTTGGTAAGTGTTGATGGTATAAATATTGACATGAAAACTATTATCAAAAATACAAGTATTACAAGTAATAAACCAGTTATTTGACTTGTACCTATAAAGTCTATTATATTTACTGATAAAACTTCGTAAACTTTAGTCCAATCTATTATTTCATATAATACTGATGTAAAAAATAATAAAACAAATACGTATCCTGTTCCTTCAAATGTCTTTGAAAGTGCTTTACTATAATCTCCACTATTTTTTATATTTCTTGAAACAGTACCATATATAAGTCCACATATCATAAGAATTCCTATTATCATAAACATTAATCCTTGATTAAGTGGGGATGATGATCCAAAAAGTTTTGCTATATATACAGTTTCATTTCTATCTAATAATATTCCTGAAAATGGAAGACCTGGTATTATAGAATATATTACAATAGCTAACATTATAATGAAAGCAATTAGTGTTATTCTTGCTGCTTTTTTTGATGTATTTAAATTATCTGTTTCTTCGTTTCTAGCATACTTTTTAGCAAATTTTTCAAGTACTAATGTACCTACTATTGTTAAAACTATAGTCGATATGATTAATACAAATATATTTGATGAAAGTTTATAGCTATAATCAGTTATTATGCTTTGAGCTGATAATTGAGTTATGCTTGCTAACTGATAAGTCTGATAATTATATATTATTCCTGTACCATATCCCATAGTTATTGCGATGAACATTGTAAGTACACCGAGATTTGAACTTTTACCTATATATTTATAAAGTATACCTGCAATTGGTATTAGCATTGTATAACTATAATCTCCTATTATTGTAGATATTATACCTACAAATATAACTCCCATAGTTATAAATCTAAATTTTATATTTTTAAGTGGAGTAAACAATTGTTTTAAAAGGCCACTTGCTTCAAGTATTGAAACTGCTATAAGTGACATAATAAGCATTACAATTGGTTCAAGTGCTTGAAAATTTGATAATGAATTATTTAGAATATACTTTATTCCTGATTTACTAAAAATGTTATTAACTATTACTAGTGTTGTTTCAAATGTTCTTGGTTCCGTAATATGTCCATTAGTTCCTATCAAATTTAATATTAAAGCTAAAATAGAAGAAATAAGTGCGAAAATCATTATTTCTATTATTGGTCCTATAGGACGTCTTGTATTTTTATTATTTTTATTTCTCATTTTCACTTACTTCCTCCTAATATTTAATAATTTTTTTTAATTTTTTATTAAATTCTATACGTGGTAGCATAATAAATCTTCCACAATTTAAGCATTTTATTTTTATATCAGCGCCCATTCTAACTATTTCCCATTCGTTTGTGCCACATGGGTGTTGTTTCTTCATAGTAATTATACTACCTAATTTATATTCTTTATCCACTATGAACCACCACCTGATTATATGGAATAGTTATATCATTTTTATTAAATTCTAAAACTATTTGTTCTTTTATTTTTCTATCTAAATTAAATTGTTCTGAGTAATTTGATTCAACTACTATTCTAAAATTTATTGAACTTTCTGCAAGTTCTTGTATTCCAAGACATGATATTTCTTTTAATTTATATTTTTGTTTTAAATTTATACAAAGTTCATCTAATACTTTTTTAACTTTTTCTATATCAGATTCGTAAGCTACTGATACATCAATAATAAGGTTGGTATTTCCCAAACTATAATTTATTATTTCTGTTATATTTCTATTTGATATCATTTTAATTTCGCCTGTGTATGCTTTAAGTTTAGTTGTTCTTAAGTTAGATGGAATTACTTCGCCTTTAAAGCCATTAATACTTACCCAATCTCCTATTGAATATTGACCTTCAAATATTATTGAAACTCCAACTATAAAATCTTTAAGTAAATCTTGTAAAGCAAGTCCAGCAACAAGACCAACTACTCCAAATGAAGCAACAAAAGATTTAGTATCTATTCCATAAACCTCTAATATTGTTAATAATGAAATTGAAATTATTATAAATTTTACTATATTGCTTATGAGATTTACTATAGTTTGTTTTCTCTTGTCATTTACATGAGCTATTTTAAAATTGAATAATTTTTTTATTATCTTTTTTGATATAATACACAAAATCACACATAAAAATACTATTACTATTGGTGCGATTATTTCTTTTTTTAATATTTTATCCATACTAATCCTTTATATTTAATACCTCAAGTATTCTATTTAAATCAGCGGTATTATTAAATGATATCTCTATTTTTTTATCTTTAATTTTAACTTTAGTATCTAATTTTTCTATTAACATTTCTTCTACATACTTATATTCATTGTTTTGTTTTCTATGACGTTCCATTTTTACTTTTTTGTTTTCTATTTCTGATTCTTGTTCTATTTCTCTTACTGATATTTTTTTATCTACAATTTCATGTGCCATTTCAATTATTTTTTGATTGTCTTCTAGTTTACTAAGTACACGTGCATGTCCCATACTAAGTTCATTATTTGTTACCATTTTTTGTACCTCTTCAGGTAATCTTAAAAGACCTAGTATATTTGTTATATGGCTTCTGCTTTTTCCAACTTTTAAAGATAATTGTTCTTGAGTAAGCGATAATTTTTCTATCATTGCTTTATATGCCATTGCTTCTTCTATAACGCTTAAGTTTTCTCTTTGTAAATTTTCAAGCAATCCTATCTCCATCATTTGTTCATCATTTAAATTACGAATGATTGCTGGAATTTTTTCAAGACCTGCTAATTTGGAAGCCCTAACCCTTCTTTCACCTGCTATTATTTCATAACCTTTTATACTTTTCTTAACTATAATTGGTTGAAAAACACCGTGTTGACGAATAGAATCAGCTAAATCTTTTAATGACTCATCATTAAATGTTTTACGTGGTTGATATGGATTTGGTCTAAGTTCATTTATATTTATTTCTATTATTTCTTCTTTATCTACTGTTTCATAAATCTTTTTTTCAAAGTTTTCTAAATCAAGATTTTCTGCGTTAAATAATTGTTCTAGTCCTATACCAAGTGCTTTTTTTTTAGTTTCCATTTCTCTCAATCACCTCTTTTGCTAAATTTATATAAGCCTCTGTACCTCTACTTTTTGGTTCATATGCGTGTATTGGCTTTCCATGACTTGGTGCTTCTGATAATTTAACAAGTCTAGGAATTATAGTATCATATACTTTTTCTTTAAAATAACTTTTTATTTCTTCAACTACCTCAAGTCCTAAATTTGTACGATTATCAAGCATTGTAAGCAAGACACCTTCTATATCTAGATTTGGGTTTAGTTTTCTTTGAGCAATCATAATTGAATTTAGTAATTGCATTATTCCTTCAAGTGCGAAAAATTCACATTGAACAGGTATTATTACTGAATTTGATGCAGCAAGTGCATTTGTAGTAATGAGCCCTAAAGATGGTGGACAATCTAAAATTATATAATCAAATAAATCTTTAATTTGAGTTAAATGTTTTTTTAATTGAAATTGTGGTATAAATTCTGGATTGATTCTTGACATATCCATAAGTTCCATATCGACACCTGCTAGATTTATTGATGCTGGTATTACATATAGATTTTTAAATTTTGTATTAATTACTACTTTTCTTATTTCTGCTTTATCTACTAAAAGTTCATAAACACTATTTTCTAATTCACCTTTATTTATCCCAACCCCAGTTGTACTGTTACCCTGAGGGTCTAAATCAACAAGCAGTGTTTTTTTTCCTAAAAGTCCTAGGGAAGCTGCTAAATTTATACTAGATGTTGTTTTTCCAACACCACCTTTTTGGTTTACGAATGCTATAATTTTTCCCATATAGTTAATCACCTATTTCTTTTTTCATATCACATAAATATTTTATCATGTTTTTTGAAATAAATCTATTGTTTTGAAAATAAATTATAAAAGTACACCCTTTGGTGTACTATAAATTACTTTTTGGAATTGTTATAACTGGTCTTATACCATAAAGTGTATTTGCATCAACATCGTTATAAGCATGTAGATGTCCATATAAAACTAAATACCATACTTTTGTTAAACTACCAGCAAGTGGTGTTGAGGTCCAATATCCACTTGGGTATGTTCCTATTGCATTATTTAAGCAACCCTGATTTTCACATTCTTTTGTTCTATCATATAACCATGCATATTTACAATTTTTATTTTCCGCACATTCTATTGTACCTGTATTTACCCCCTTCAAATCTTCAAAGAAAATTATTTTATTTCCATTGGTATTAGTTTTATAATCAAATCCTGTAGTATTATTTGGATCTATTATCTTTGCAATTTCAGCTGCACTTATTAATCTTGCACTTAAACTTTTATCCCAATCACTTGTATCTGTTTTTAATTGCTCAATTATTTCACTA
>CANQIV010000025.1 GCA_947624135.1 uncultured Bacilli bacterium
TTTTCATCTGCTTTCTTTTGTGCTTTTACTGCATCGTATTTGTACTTTGTAAAAACACATTGATTATTATATTTTTTGTTACATCCAGTACATACATAAGGCCATCTATTTGTTTTCTTACAATTAGTAATATTTTTTCCTATATTAATAGGTTCTCTATTTCTTTTTACTTCTTTAGAAATACTTGTTGGATCATATCCTAATGTTTCGGCTATTTCTTTAACTTTATAATTGTGTGAAATTCCATTAGCAATTACTTTTCTTTGTTCTAATGTTAAATGTTTCCAGTCTTTCATTTCAATTTCTCCTTCTTGACAAAGAAACATAAACACTATTATATACACACTTATTGCAGTTTTTTTAAATAAAACGGAATTTCAAATAAAAATTAACGAAAATTTGATTTTGTGATAAAAAAATGTTGATTTTTTTAATTAAATCGCGTATAATTTTATATGTGTGGCGTGCGTTGATGTGTAAGGTTGCTGATACACCAGGTTAAGTTGTTAGACAAAATAATCTGAAAATCAGGTTTTTACACGGAGCAAGTCTATACTAGATATAGGCGAAGGGAGGAAACAAGATGTCAAAAACTAAAATTCGTATCAAATTAAGATCGTTTGAACACAAAAGTTTAGACAAAGCTTGCGCTAAAATCGTTGAAACAGTTAAGAGAAATGGTGGCGAAGTAGTAGGTCCAGTACCACTACCAACTGAAATTGAAAAAATAACTATTTTAAGAGCTGTTCACAAAGATAAGGATTCACGTGAGCAATTTGAGAGAAGAACACACAAAAGACTAATTGATATCGTTGATCCATCAAAGGAAACTATTGAGTCACTTGCTCATTTAGATATTCCAAGTGGTGTTGATATCAAAATAATTAAATAAGGAGGATATATATGAAAGGAATCTTAGGTCGTAAAATTGGAATGACTCAAGTATTTACTGAATCTGGTAAATTAATTCCTGTAACTGTTGTTGAGGTAGAAAAAAATGTTGTAACACAAATTAAAACTAAAGAAAATGATGGTTATGAAGCAATTCAATTAGGATTTGGAAATACAAGAGAAAAGTTAGCGACTAAAGCTTCTGCTGGACATACAGCAAAAGCAAAAACTACACCTAAGCGCTTCTTTAGAGAAATAAAAGGTGTAGATATCAATTCATATACTCTAGGACAAGAAATATCAGCAGATATTTTCACTCCAGGAGAGGTGGTTGATGTAACTGGAACTACTAAAGGTAAAGGGTTCCAAGGTGTTATTAAAAGACATGGTCAAAGTAGAGGACCTATGGGACATGGTTCACACTATCATAGAAGACCAGGTTCAATGGGAACAATGAGACCAATGCGTGTTTTCAAAGGCAAAAAATTAGCTGGACATATGGGAACACTTACAGTAACAATTCAAAATTTAGAAATAGTTGCTGTTGATACTGAAAATAATGTAATATTAATAAGTGGTAATATACCAGGGCCAAAAAAAGGATTAGTAGTTATTAAAAGCGCTGTTAAGGCAAATGGACAAATAAACGAAATGGAAAACTTAATTTCTTATGAAGAACCAAAAGCTGAAGAAATTGTAGAAACAGTAGCAGAAGAAGAAACTACTATGGAAGAAAGCCCAGTTCTTCCTGAAGAAACTGTAGAAGAAACAAAAGAAGAAACAGAAGAAACTGTTAAGGAAGAAAATTAGTTGGGAGGATACATATGAGTAAAATAAATGTATTAAACATAAATGGCGAAAAAGTAAAAGATATTACATTAAATAAAGACGTATTTGGAATTGTTCCAAATGATGCAGTATTATATGATGCGATTAAATTAGCTCAAAATAATGCTCGTCAAGGAACTAGAGGAGTTAAAGGTCGTTCTGAGGTTTCTGGTGGAGGAAGAAAACCATGGAGACAAAAAAGAACAGGACGTGCTCGTCAAGGTTCAACTCGTGCACCACATTGGTATCATGGTGGTTGGGCATTTGGAAACCAAACTAGAAACTATGAAGTTAAACAAAATAAAAAAGAAAAAACTATCGCTTTAAAATCAGCTTTAGCATATAAAGTAATTAATAAAGAGTTAGTTGTAGTAGATAAATTTGATTTAGAATCAAATAAAACTAAAGATATGAAAAATATTTTAAATAATTTTAAAGTTGAAAGAAACGTATTAATAATAGTGTCAGAATTAAATGACAACATAATACTAGCTACTCGTAATTTAAACAATGTTTTATTACTTGAAGCAAATGAGGTAAATGTATTAGACCTTGTTTCTGCAAACTTAGTAATAGCTGAGGAAAACGCTATTAAAGAAATAGAGGAGGCTTTAGTATAATGAATAATTATAGAGATATAATAAAAGCTCCAATCATTACTGAAAAGACTGCAAATTTAAGTCAAAATGGAAACGTTGTAACTTTTAGTGTAGACCCTAAAGCTAATAAAACTCAAATTAAACAAGCTGTAGAAAAAATCTTTGATGTAAAAGTAGAAAGCGTTAATACAATAAATGTTAAACCTAGAAAAAAAAGAGTAGGACGCTATGCTGGACTTACTAATAGAAAGAAAAAAGCTATAGTTACATTAAAAGAAGGAAGTTCAATAGAACTTAACTAATGTAAGGAGGGAATTAGAGTGGCAATCAAAAGTTATAAATCAACAACTAATGGTAGACGTGGAATGACTACTTTAGATAATACTGAATTAACTAAAGTAGCACCTGAAAAATCATTACTTGTTACATTAAAGAAAAATGGTGGTCGTAATAATCAAGGTAAAATAACTGTTCGTCATCAAGGCGGAGGAGCTAAAAGAAAATACCGTATTATTGATTTTAGAAGAGTTAAAGATGGGGTTGTAGGAACTGTAGCATCTATAGAATATGATCCAAATAGAACATCAAATATAGCTTTGATTAAATACGCAGATGGAGAAAAAACTTATATAATTGCTCCAAAGGGTTTAAAAGTTGGAGATAAAATCGAAAGTGGAGAGAAAGCAGACATTAAAATAGGAAACTGCTTACCACTTGCAAATATTCCAGAAGGTACTTTAGTTCACTGTGTTGAATTAAAATCTGGAAAAGGAGCTCAAATGGCTCGTTCAGCAGGATCAAGTGTACAAATACTTGGTTTTGAAGGAAAATATGCATTACTACGTTTAACTAGTGGTGAAGTTCGTAAAGTACTTAGTACTTGTCGTGCAACTATTGGAGAGGTAGGAAATGAAGATCATGAATTAGTAAATTTAGGTAAAGCTGGTCGTAAAAGACATATGGGTATTCGCCCAACAGTTCGTGGATCAGTTATGAACCCTAATGATCACCCTCATGGTGGTGGTGAAGGTAGAGCACCAGTAGGACATAAAGGACCTCTTACACCTTGGGGAAAACCTGCACTTGGATATAAAACTCGTAAAGGTAAAAAACAATCAGATGACTTAATAGTTCATCGCCGCAAAAAATAGGAAAGGATGGTAATTATGGCTAGAAGTTTAAAAAAAGGACCTTTCGCAGACGAAAGTTTAATGAAAAAGGTTAAAAAAGTAAATGAGTCAGAAAAAAAAGAGGTTATTAAAACTTGGTCACGCCGTTCAACAATATTTCCTGAATTTATTGGTAACACATTTGCAGTACATAATGGAAAAGAATTTGTTCCAGTATATGTAACTGAAGATATGGTTGGTCACAAATTAGGTGAATTCGTTGCTACTCGTAAATTCGGTGGTCACGGTGATGACAAAGATAAAAAATAGAAAAACCTAGGAAGGAAGGAATTTATGGAAGCAAGATCAATCGCAAAAGGACTTAGAATCCCTCCACGTAAAGCACGTTTAGTAATTGATTTAATACGCGGTAAAGACGTGGTAGAAGCAGAGAAAATTTGTAGTAATTACAATAGTGAAGCTGCTAGATTAACTTTAAAGGTGTTAACTTCAGCGGTAGCAAATGCTTGCAACAACTTAGGTTTAGATAAAACTAAATTATATGTTAGTAAAGCATATGTTGATGAAGGTCAAACATTAAAAAGAATGAATTTTGGATCACGTGGACATGTAGATCCAATAAAGAAAAGAACAAGTCATATTACAATTGTTGTAAGTGAAAGAAACTAAAGTAAAGGAGGAAAACTTGTGGGTCAGAAAGTTAGTCCAGTCGGACTTAGAATAGGCATTAACAAATCTTGGCAATCAACTTGGTATGCAGATGGTAAAGATAATGCTAAATATATCAAAAATGATGATAAGATTCGTAAAATGTTAGAAAAGAAACTAAAAGACGCATCAGTTTCAAGTATTCTTATTGAAAGAGACACTAAGAAGACTAATGTTGTTATAAATACAGCTAAACCTGGAGTTGTTATAGGACATGGTGGAGATGAAATCGATAAATTAAAAAATGAATTATCAAAACTAGTAGACGAAAATATTCAAATTTCAATTAAAGAAGTTAAAAACCCAGATTTAGATGCTGCACTTGTTGCAGAAAATATTGCACGCCAAATTGAAGGTCGTGTATCATTCAGAATAGCTCAAAAAAGAGCAATTAGAAATACAATGAAAGCAGGAGCAAAAGGAATTACAACTTCTGTATCAGGACGTTTAGGTGGCGCTGATATGGCTCGTACTGAAGGTTATACAGAAGGTAGTGTTCCTCGTCATACTTTAAGATCAGATATTGATTATGCTTGGAAAGAAGCAAACACTACTTATGGTAAGATAGGTGTAAAAGTATGGATTTGCAAAGGCGAAATACTTCCTGCTAAAAATAAGGGAGGTAATCAAGATGGCAGTAATTCCAAAAAGAACTAAACATCGTTGCGTACATAGACTTCCTTATGATGGAAAAGCAAAAGGAAATACAGAGTTACACTTCGGTGAATATGGTTTAATGGCAATGGAAGGAGCTTGGATTACAGATAGACAAATCGAAGCAGCCAGAGTTGCTATGACTCGTTATATGAAACGTGGAGGAAAAGTTTGGATAAACATATTCCCACACCTTTCATTAACTAAAAAACCACTTGAAACTCGTCAAGGTAAAGGTAAAGGTTCACATGATGCATGGGTTGCAGTAGTTAAACAAGGAAAAATTATGTTTGAAATAGGTGATGTTAGTGAGGAAATTGCACGTGAAGCATTAAGACTTGCTATGCACAAATTACCTATTAAATGTAAATTTGTAAAGAAAGAAAGCGGTGAAAGTAATGACTAATAAAGAAATAAGAGAATTATCTAATGAGGAAATACTTTCAAAAATTGAAGAATCAAAAGAAGAATTATTTAACTTACGTTTAAAACAAGCAACAGGATCTTTAGAAAAACCTTCAAGAATAACAGAACTTAGAAAGTTAGTTGCACGTATGAAAACAATTTTACGTGAAAGAGAATTAACTAAATAATAGGAGGAAATATGGAAGAAAAAAGAACTCACGAATTAGTTGGAACTGTTGTAAGTGATGTAAACGATAAAACTATTACAGTTTTAGTAGAAACTTACAAAAACGATAGATTATACAAAAAAAGAGTTAAATATTCAAAAAAATATACTGCACATGATGAAAAAAATGAAGCAAAAAAAGGCGATAAAGTACTTATTGCTGAAACAAGACCATTATCAAAAACTAAACATTTCCGTTTAGTAAAAGTTATAGAAAAAGCAATTATTTTATAATTGAACGAGTGAAGGAGGATAATATATGATTCAACAAGAAAGCCGTTTAAAAGTAGCTGACAACTCAGGAGCAAGAGAATTATCTGTAATTCGTGTTCTTGGAGGCTCAAAAGTTAAAACTGGAAATATTGGAGATATAGTAGTTGCTACTGTAAAAAAAGCAACACCTAATGGAACTGTTGGAAAAAGTAAAGTTGTTAAAGCAGTTATAGTTAGAAGTAAATTTGGTCTAAGAAGAGAAGACGGATCATATATCAAATTTGATGATAACGCTGCAGTTATTGTTAAAGATGATAAAAGTCCAGTAGGAACTCGTGTGTTTGGACCAGTAGCACGTGAATTACGTGATTTAGGTTTTAATAAAATCATATCACTAGCTAAAGAAGTGTTATAGAGTTTGGAGGCAGAAAGATGAATTTTAAAACTGGAGATAAAGTAGTTGTCATTTCTGGTAAGGATAAAGGTAAAGAAGGAAAAATCATTAGCGTATTACGCAAAGAAAATAGAGTAGTTGTTGAAGGAATTAATATGGTAAAAAAACATGTTAAAGGAAATGGACAACAAGCTGGAAGTATCAATGATATAGAGGCACCTATTCACGCTTCAAACGTAATGATTAAAGATCCTAAAACTAACAAGCCTACTAGAATAGGACATAGTGTAAATAAAGACGGAAAGAAAATTAGAGTAACTAAAAAATCTAATTCAAGTCTTGATTAATTGGAAGGAGGGTATATATGAACCGCCTAAAAGAAAAATATGATAAAACAATCGTATCCGATTTAATGAGTAAACATAATTATAAAAATGTTATGGAAGTACCTAAATTAGAAAAAATTGTAGTCAACATTGGTTGTGGAGATGCTACAGGTAATTCTAAATTATTAGAAGCAGCTATGAAAGACCTTGAAATAATTACAGGTCAAAAACCAATTGCTACAAAGGCTAAAAAATCAATAGCTGGTTTTAAACTTAGACAAGGTCAAGCTATTGGTTGTAAAGTAACTTTACGTGGGGAAAATATGTATAACTTCTTAGATAAATTAATTAGTATTACATTACCTCGTGTAAGAGATTTTAGAGGTATATCTAATAAGGCATTTGATGGAAGAGGTAATTACACATTAGGATTAACAGAACAATTAATATTCCCAGAAATCGAATATGATGATGTAGTTAAAGTACGTGGTATGGATATAGTTTTTGTAACAACTGCAAAGACTGATGCTGAAGCGTTAGAACTCTTAAAAGGTTTCGGAATGCCATTTAAGAAATAAACTTAGGAGGAAAATATGGCTAAGAAAAGTATGAAAATAAAAGCTAGTCGTGAGCCAAAATTCGAAGTACGTAGATACACACGTTGTAGTCGTTGTGGACGTCCACATGCTGTATTAAAAAAATATGGTATATGCAGAATTTGTTTTCGTGAATTAGCTTATAAGGGACAAATACCAGGGATGAAAAAATCAAGCTGGTAGTTGATAAGAGAAGGAGGATATTATGGTAACAGATCCAATCGCAGATATGCTTACACGTATTCGTAATGCAAATCAAATGCGATATAAAGAAGTTGAAGTTCCCACTTCAAAAATAAAAAATGGAATCGCTAGAATATTAAAATCTGAAGGATTTATAGCTGACTATAAAATAAAGAAAAATAATATTCAAGACATCCTTGTTTTATCACTTAAATATGTAGACAAGGAACGTGTAATCACTGGACTTAAAAGAATTTCTAAACCAGGATTACGTGTATATGTAAAAGCAGAAGAAGTTCCTACAGTATTAAATGGACTTGGTATAGCAATTATCTCAACATCTAAAGGTGTTATGACAGATAAAGAAGCTAGAAAAAATTCACTTGGTGGGGAAGTTCTTGCTTATATTTGGTAGAAAGGAAGGAATCTTATGAGTCGAGTTGGAAATAGAGTATTAGAAATACCAACTGGTGTAACTGTAGCCGTAGATGGAAATGTTGTTACTGTAAAAGGACCAAAAGGTGAACTTTCTACTGTAATAAATGAAAATATTACTGTTAATGTAGAAGATAATAAAGTTACATTAACAAGAAAAAATGATAATTTTAAAAATTTTCATGGTACAGCTAATGCAAATATTAGAAATATGATAATTGGTGTAACACAAGGTTTTGAAAAAAAATTAGAATCTGTTGGTGTTGGTTATCGTTTTCAATTAAAAGGTGCACAGTTAGTAGTAACAGTTGGTTATTCGCATCCTGTTAATGTTGATATTCCTGAAGGAATTAAATTAGAATCTCCAAGTAATACAGAATTATTTATAAGGGGAATAGATAAACAATTAATAGGAGAATTCGCAGCAAATGTAAGAAAAATTAGAAAACCTGAACCATATAAAGGAAAGGGAATTCGTTATACTGACGAACATATTCGTCGTAAAGAAGGAAAGAAAGCTTCTAAATAATTAGAGTAAAGGAGATATAAGTTATGATCAAAAAAATAGACCGTAATAATGCACGTGAAAAAAGACATGAACGTGTTAGAAAAAACATTGTTGGTACATCAAATGTTCCTAGATTGAATGTATATAGATCAAACAGTAATATTTTTGCTCAAATCATTGATGATGAAGCTTCTAAAACTTTAGTAAGTGCTTCTTCTATAGATAAAGAATTAAAACTTGAAAATGGTGGAAACATTGAAGCAGCAACAAAAGTAGGAGAATTACTTGCTAAAAGAGCTAAAAAAGCAAAAATAACAAAAGTAGTTTTCGATAGAGGTGGATATCTTTATCATGGACGTGTTGAAGCTTTAGCTAATGCAGCACGTGAAAACGGACTAGAATTCTAATAGGAGGGCAATGATGGAAAAAGAAATCGAAAAGAATCTTGAAGTAAAAGATACTGAAAAGACTGAAAAGTCAGAAAAAGTAGAAAAAACTGATAGAAAACCTCGTAAATCAAATGATACTGCTGTAAAGCGTGAAAAACGTCAAAGACAACCAAAACTTTATGAAGAAGAAGTAATATCAATTGGCCGTGTTACAAAAGTAACTAAAGGTGGACGTCATTTTAGATTTTCAGCAGTTGTAGTAGTTGGAGATAAAAAAGGTAAAGTTGGACTTGGTACTGGAAAATCAAATGAAGTTCCAGATGCAATAAAAAAAGCAAGTCAAGCTGCAGCTAAAAATGTTGTAAAAGTTTCAATAATTGAAGATCGTACAATACCACATGAAGCAATTGGTGTTTGCGGGGCAAGTAAAGTTATGTTAAAACCTGCTAATAAAGGTACTGGAGTTAAAGCTGGAGGACCAGTTAGATCAGTACTAGAAATGGCTGGTGTAAAAGATATTTTATCTAAATCATTGGGTTCAAGTACAAAAGTTAATATGGCATATGCAACACTTGAAGCATTAAAATCACAAAAAACAATAGAAGAAGTAGCTCGCCTACGTGGAAAAAAAGTAGAGGAGATTAGATAATATGAAATTACATGAATTACGTCCAAGCGAAGGTGCTTTCAAAACTAATAAAAGAGTTGGTCGTGGAGTAGCTTCAGGACATGGAAAAACTAGTGGTAAAGGACATAAAGGACAAAACGCTAGAAGTGGTGGAGGAGTAAGACCTGGATTTGAAGGTGGACAATTACCATTATTTAGACGTTTACCAAAAAGAGGATTCTCTAATGCTATGTTTAAAGTTGAATATGCAACAATTAATGTAAGTGATTTAGAAAAATTTGAAAATGGAGCAGTTGTTACTCCAGAATTATTAAAAGAAATGGGAATACTAAAAAAACAACTTGCAGGTGTTAAAGTATTAGGTAATGGTGAATTAACTAAAAAATTAACAGTAAAAGCAAATAAATTCTCAAAATCAGCAATTGAAAAGATAGAGGCGATAGGTGGAAAAGCTGAGGTGATTTAATATGTTTGGCACTATTAACCAAATATTTACTTCAAAAAATCGTGATTTATTAAAAAGAATTTTATTCACGTTATTTGCTTTATTAATATTTAAAATAGGAACATCAATAATTGTTCCGGGTGTTAAAGTTAGTACTTCTGGAATGTCATTTTTGGAAATAATAAATGCTATGAGTGGTGGGGCTTTTACAAGAGCAAGTATATTCGCACTTGGTGTAACACCATATATAACAGCTCAAATTATAATTCAATTATTATGTGCTGATATAGTTCCATATTTAGCAGAGTTATCAAAACAAGGTGGCGTTGGTAGAAGAAAACTAAATCAAATAACTAGAGTTGTAGGTATATGTATTGGATTCTTACAAGGATATTTGTATTCATTCGCATACATAGGTCAAGGAACTCCAATGGATTATATGCTATATTCACTAATTTTAACTGCAGGTACAGCGCTTCTTATGTGGATAGCAGATGAAATAACTATAAAAGGTGTAGGAAATGGAATGTCATTAATAATAATGGCCGGTATTATAAGTGTACTACCAGGAATGTTTAGTGATTTATGGAAAGAATTAATAACTAAGGGATTTTTAGGTATAATGATGTTTACTTTATTTGTATTAGTATTTTTAGCAATCGTTGTAGGTGTTATTTATGTTGAAACAGCTGAAAGAAGAATACCTATTCAATATGCTAATAAATCAACAAGTACACTAGGTAAACAAAGTTATGTTCCATTTAAATTAAATAGTTCAGGAGTTATGCCAGTAATATTTGCTTCCGCACTACTTTCTATACCACAAATTTTATCAGCAGTTATAAAAAAAGAAGGATTTACACTATTTGTACAGAAATATCTATCATACACTAATGGAACAGGTTTGATTATATATGTAATATTGATTTTTGTATTTGCTTACTTTTATACATTTATGCAAATTAAACCAAAAGAAATGTCAGATAATTTAAATAAAAATGGTGGTTATATTCCAGGTATAAGACCAGGTAATGAAACAATAAAATATGTAAAGACAGTGTTAACTAGAATAACAATTGTCGGTGCATCATTCTTAACACTACTTTCAATAATACCAATTTTATTTGATAAATTTTCTAAATTGACAACTCAAGTAACTATAAGTGGAACAGGATTGCTTATCGTTGTAGGAGTTGCTCTTGAGACATATAAGCAGTTAGAAAGTCAATTAGTAAGTAGAACTTACACAAAAGGTAGAAGAGGTAGAAAATGAAAAATATAATTTTAATAGCAGCTCCATCTGCAGGTAAAGGTACAGAAGCAGCATTATTAAAAGAAGAATATGGTATACCTCATATATCCACTGGGGATATATTAAGAGAAAAAGCAAAAGAAGATTCACAATTAGGTAGAGATATTAAATACAAAATAGACAATGGAATATTTGTAAGTGATGATTTAATAATCGAAATTTTAAAATCTAGAATTCAACAAGAAGACTGCAATAATGGTTATATTTTGGATGGATTTCCAAGAGATGTAAAACAGGCAGAAGAATATAAAAAGATACTTGATGAATTGGGCAAAGATATTGGCATAGTATTAGTTATAGATGTTAGTTTAGAAACAGCTCTAAAAAGAATTTTAGGTAGAGTTGTATGTCCTAAATGTAAAAAAGTATATAACACAAATACAGAGGATATTAAACCTAAAATCGATGGTATGTGTGATGATTGCAAGATAGAACTTGTAAAAAGATCAGATGATAGTGAACAAACTTATATGAGTAGATATAATACATATATTGAGAAAACATATCCATTAATTGAATATTATGAAAAACAAAATATTGTTTATCATATTGATGGAAATGTAAGTATCGATTATACTCACAATCAAGTTAAAAAAATTTTAGGAGATAAAAATGATTAATATTAAAACTCCAAGAGAGATAGAACTAATGCGTGTAGCTGGTGAGATAGTAGGAGATACACATAAATATTTAATTCCATTTTTAAAACCGGGAATAACTACTAAGAAAATAGATTCACTAGCTCGCGATTACATTATTAAAAGAAATGCGACTCCATCTTGTTATCACTATGAAGGCTATCCAGCAAATATATGTATTTCAATAAATGAAGAGGTTGTACATGGTATTGCTAGTGATAGAAAATTATGTGATGGAGATATAGTTACTCTTGATATATGTGCTTGCTATAAAGGGTATCATGGCGATAGTGCTTGGTCATACCCAATTGGAAATGTATCAGAGGAAAAAAAATATTTACTTGAGCACACAGAAAAAGCCTTATTTAAAGGATTGGAACAAGTAAAAGCAGGAGCTCGTATTGGTGATATAGGATATGCTGTTGAAAAATATGCAACAGAACATAAACTAGGCGTAGTAAAAGAATTGGTGGGTCATGGTGTTGGTAATAAACTACATGAAGATCCAGATGTTCCTAACTATGGTGAAAAGAATACTGGACCTATCTTAAAAGAGGGAATGGTCATAGCAGTTGAGCCTATGTTAAATTTAGGCACTGCAGATGTTTATTTATTAGATGATGATTGGACGGTAGTTACTGCTGACAATCAGCCATCAGCTCACTTTGAACATACAGTGTTAATAACCAAAGATGGGTATGAAATATTAACAAAGAGGTGAAATATGGCAAAAGATGATGTAATTGAGATGGAAGGTAAAGTATTAGAAGTATTGCCAGGCTACGTATTCAAAGTAGAACTAGCAAACAAACATGTAATTACGGCACACGTTTCAGGTAAAATACGAATGAACATGATTCGAATTTTAGCTGGTGATACAGTAATGGTTGAGTTATCAACTTATGATTTAACACGTGGTCGTATAACCTACAGAAAATAGGAGGTAAGAAAGATGAAAGTTAAACCATCAGTAAAACCAATGTGTGAAAAATGTAAAATAATTAAACGTAAGGGTAAAGTAATGGTTATTTGCGAAAACCTAAAACATAAACAAAGACAAGGTTAAAATAGGAGGTGTTTTATGGCACGTATTAAAGGTGTAGATATACCAAATAATAAAAGAATAGAAATTTCACTTACTTATGTATATGGAATTGGAAGAAGTTTATCAAATACAATTTTAAAAGATGCTAAAGTTAATCCAAATAAAAGAGCTGGAGAACTTACAAATGATGAATTAAATAGAATTCGTGATGAGGTTAATAAATATACGACAGAAGGAGATCTTCGCCGTGAAGTAAATATGAACATTAAAACAAAAATGGAAATAAATTCATATCAAGGAACTCGTCATAAAAAAGGTTTACCTGTAAGAGGACAAAGAACAAATAGAAATGCTCGTACTCGTAAAGGTAAAGGTAAAGTAGTTGCTAATAAGAAAAAATAGTTGTGATTAAAGGAGGATAAATTATGGCTTATAAATCAAGAAAAAGAAAAGTTAAGAAAAATATACCAGAAGGTAAAGCTTACATACATTCAACATTTAATAATACTATTGTAACAATTACTGATAATGAAGGTAATGCAATAAGTTGGGCTTCTGCTGGAACTTTAGGTTTTAAAGGAAGTAAAAAGTCAACTCCATTCGCAGCTGGCATGAGTGCTGAAGCAACAGGTAAAGCAGCTTATGATATGGGTATGAGAAAAGTTGAAGTATTTGTAAAGGGTTTAGGATCAGGTAAAGAAACAGCAATCCGTTCACTTCAAACAGCAGGTTTAGAAATTACATCTATATCTGATGTTACACCTATACCACACAATGGATGTCGTCCACCAAAACGTCCACGTGGATAGAAGGAGGAATGAAAAATGTTAAATTTTGAAAAACCAATATATAAAATAACTGAATATGTAGAAGATAAAAATTATGGAAAATTTGAATTAGAACCACTTGAGAGAGGTTTTGGTACAACTCTAGGTAATGCACTTAGAAGAGTAATGTTATCAAGTATGCCAGGAAGTTCTATAGTAGCAGTAAAAATAGCTGGTGTTATGCACGAATTTCAAACAATGGATGGAATAGTGGAAGATGTAACAACAATAGTATTAAATTTAAAAAATATAGCTATTAAGAAAAATGTAGAAGAAGAAGTAATACTTAAATTATATGCCGATAAAGAAGGTGTAGTTACAGCTGGTGATATAGAAGAAAATTCAGATGTTGAGATTATTAATAAAGATCAAGTTATAGCAACTATTGCTAAAGGTGGAAAACTTGATATGGAATTAATAGTTGCAAGTGGACGTGGTTATGTTCCATCAACTGAAAATAAAAAATATATTGAAAATCAAAAATTAGGGTTCATTCCAATAGATGCATTGTATTCACCAATAGAAAGAGTTAGTTATGAAGTAGATAATGCTCGTGTTGGTCAAGATGCTAGTTATGATAAATTAATAATGGAAGTATTTACTAATGGGTCAATTAGGCCAGAAGAAGCTATGGCTTTAGCAGCAAAAATTATGATCGAACATTTAAATATAGTAACTAATTTAAGTGAAATAGCAGATATTACAGGAATAATGAATGCTAAACAAGAAGATAGCAAAATTAAAAAATTAGAAACATCAATAGATGATTTAGATTTTTCAGTAAGAGCATACAATTGCTTAAAAAGAGCTGGTGTTAATACTCTTGGAGATTTAACTGCTAAATCAGAAGTAGAAATGATGAAAATTCGTAACTTAGGTAAAAAGTCTTTAAAAGAAGTAATCGAAAAGATTAAAGATATGGGACTTAGATTCCGCGAAGACGATTAATAGTTAGGAGGAATATTATGGCATATAGAAAATTAGGACGCACAAATAAACATAGAAGAAGTATGCTTGCTAATTTAACTAAAGAACTTATCATGAATGAAAGAATTGAAACAACAGAAACTAGAGCTAAAGAGGTTCGTAAATTTGTTGATAAAATGATTACTTATGGTAAAGATGGATCTTTAGTAGCAAGAAGAAAAGCATTAGCTTTCTTACACAATGATAATACAGTAGTTAAAAAGATTTTTGATGATTTAGCTAAGCGTTATGAAAATCGTAATGGTGGTTATACAAGAATATTAAAACTTACTGAACGTCGTGGTGATGATGCTTTAATGGTTATTTTAGAGTTAGTAGAAGGAGATACAAAATAGTATCTTTTTTTATATACGACTTGTCCAAAATCATTGTAAAAATTAGTACTTTGTGGTAATATTATTATGTTTGAAATATGTTAGGAGATAAGTAGGATGATTAGTTTTATAATATGTGAAGATAATCAGAAAGATATGGATAATGTTGTATCAATAGTAAAAGAATTTGCAAGGAAAAATAATATAGATTATAAAATGTATTTATTCAATGACTATGATAATGATTTTAATAGTATCATACATCAAAAGTTACCATTCAAAATATACTTGCTAGATATAGAGACACCTTCATCTTCAGGTATAGATAAAGCAAGAGAAATAAGAAAAATAGATATTGATAGTGTAATAACATTTTTAACATCTCATGAAGAGTTAGGCAATGTAATATTAAAAAATGATTTAATGTATTTATCTTTTATAAATAAATTTGATAATTTTAAAAATAAACTAAATAAGTCATTAGAAAAATCGTTAAGTATATTAAATAAAAAACAAGTAATAAAATTTATGGACAGAAATATTTTATATACTATAAAATTAAATGATATTTTGTACATAACAACTGATAGTTTTGAAAGAAAAACTATTATAAAAACCGATTATAGAATGTTTAAAGTTAATAAAACTTTATTAGAAATAGTTGGTATGCTAGATAGTAGATTTGTTCAAACTCATAGAGCGTGCTATATAAATTCTGATAGAAAAGTAATGATTGATAAAAATACTAAATTAATAACATTTGATAATAATGAAACAATTTCTCTTCTTTCAGATAAATTTAAAAAGGTCGTGTGCTGACATGAGTGAAGTCTTATATACGATTTTATATTCATTGATTATGTCGACATCAATGATATATGTATGGAATAAGTTATTAAGTAAAAAAATAAATTATAAAGATAGTAAAATATATATAACTATATTTTTAAATACAATTTTTACAACATTTAATTATTTAATAGTAAATAAATTTATAAGAGTTGTGTTAATAACAATTATTTTCATGTTTTTCTTTAGATATTTATTTAAAGAAAACTTACAAAAATGTATAATAACTCCAATTTTTTATCAACTATTGATAATATTATCAGAAACTATCTTTGTTTTTATAACTGTTACAATTTTTAAATTGAATTTAGATAAATTAGTTAATGAATATGTCGGAACTTTTTTAGTAAATGTAGTAGTATCAATATTATCAATAATACTTGTAAATATATCATTTATTAAGAAACTTTATAATAATATTATTTTATATTTAGATAAAATAAAAAGAGAAATATTAATAATTTTATCATTAAGTTTAGTTTGTATTTTCAATGTAGTTGAGATGATAACTTATTATAAGATAGATGTTATAGTTTTAGTAATAATCAACGTAATATTTATGTCATATTGTTTTTTCATAATAATATATTTATTTAAAACGCAAAGTAATTATAATAAAGTATCGAGTAAATATAATTTGGCTACTAAAAGTTTGAATGATTATGAAGAAATGATGACAAAATATAGAGTTGCGAATCATGAAAATAAAAATTTACTTAAAACAATTAGAGCTATGATTTTAAATAATGAAAAAGATATACCTAAATATATTGATACTATTGTTGAAGAGAAATATGAGGTAGATGATAAACTTTTATTTAAAATGAGTGTAATACCAACAGGTGGACTTAGGGCAACAATTTATTCAGAAATATTGAAAATTAAAGAAAATAAAATAGACTATAATTTAAATATAGATAGAAAAATTAGAACAATAGATTTTATAGAAATGGATACTAATGTAATTTTAGATATATGTAAAATTGTTAGTGTATTTATAGATAACGCAATTGAAGAGGTTAAAAATATAGATAATAAATATATTGGAATAGATTTATATATGGAAGAAAATAAATTATATATAAAAATTTCTAATTGTTATGGAAACAAAATAGATATAGATAAAATTTTTGATGAAGGATATACAACAAAAGGTTCTGGACATGGGTATGGATTACCTTTAGTAAAAGAAATAATAAAAAAGAATTCTATATTTGAAAATAGATTAGAAATTACAGATGAAATATTTAGTCAAATATTGATAGTTAAAATAAAAAAGAATTACATTTAATTTAATGTAATTCTTTTTCTTATTTAATTAAACTTTCTGGACATTCTTCTTCATCAAAAACCATGAAAACACATGCTTGACTTCCAGTTTTAGCTGATCCTAAACCTAACATAGCTAATAAATTTGCAAAAAACATACTTATCCTCCTCTCTTTATTCTTCTATATTTAAACTTTAAAACAAAGCTTAAACCTAATTGTTTAAAAAATCTGGATGTTCTTTTAAAAATTTTATATAGTTATTGTAAGGTAATTTAAATAATTTATAAACATAAGGTGAAATTAAACAATTTTCTAATATACTTGAAAATATTAAGCAATTAGACATAAAGTTATTTCCTATAACAATTGCTATAAAAGAAAATATAATTACTGTTATTGTAGATATAGTTTTATAAATAAATCTTCTTTTTTTATTTACAATAGGTCTCTTATGTGTATCGGCTGGTGAGTTTTTAAAAATAAATATAATATTTAAAACACAAATAATAGTCTTAAGATAAATATTAATATTTAAATTCTTACATAAAATTGGGATTCCAATAAATATAATAGTAGAGCTTACTAAACAAATCCAACTTTTTGTAGCGTGTAAACCAAATGCCGTAGCTCTTATAATATTAAATAGAATCATAAATATTAATACCTCTTTAAATATCCCTAATAATAGAGAAATTACACAAATAATAATTAATTTATAAGAAGTTAAATATATACTAGTTAAACCATATTCTATTTCTTTTAATTTACCTTCATCGTAATCATTATATTTCTTTATATAATTCATGCAATTATTAATAATAAATTTTTTCATAAAACTTACCTCTTATGTTTATGATTAAATTATATAATGAAGCAATAAAATAATAAATACAAAGTGCGCCAATGCACTATGACAATGCATAACATAGATAAATGTGATGAATAATTTTGCACGTATTTGTGTTTTACGCATCATAAATAGGTTTTCGTGAAAAATATATTTTAACGATTTAATTAAAGTGGTAAAATATTATTGTTTTCTGTTAGACAAATTTTAAAAAAAATGTCGAAACTTGGAGAACGATAAGTATACTTTAAATAAAAAAATTGTAGTATACTTAAGTAGTAAAGGAAATAGAAGGGAGATGTGTTTGTGATGATTACTGGTAAAGTAAAATGGTTCAATAATGAAAAAGGCTTTGGATTTATTGAATACAATGAACGTGAAGATATATTTGTTCATTATTCATCTATTCTATCAGAAGGTTACAAAACTTTAGTAGAAGGACAATACGTAAAGTTTGATCTTGTTAGAACAGATAAAGGGTTACAAGCAAAAAATGTAGTAGAAATCAAAACAGCTCTTGTATAAGCAGCTTTTGATAAGTATGAAAACTATGTTAGTATAAGTAGTTTTTTTATTTTGCAAAAAATAATAAATATGCTATAATGTAATTGGAAAGGATTGGTACTATGAAATTTAATATTCATGGAAAAAAGCTGGATGTAACTAGCTCAATTAAAAGTTACATAGAAGAAAAAATAGGGAGATTAGATAAATATTTTGAAAATCCTGATGATATCACAGCAACTGCTCTTATTAAATTAAGAGGAAACAATCAAGTAGTAGAAGTTACAATTAATGCAAATAAATATATGTTAAGGGGAGAAGAAACTCATAAAGACCTATATGCAGCAATTGATAAAGTTTCAGACAAAATGGAACGACAAATAAGAAAAAATAAAACTAGAATGAGTAAAAGAGTAAATAAAGGTATTGACGTTGGATTTAATTTAGATTTTGAAGAACCAGAAGAAAATGATAATACTATTGTAAAAAGAAAAGTTATTGAAAATAAACCAATGGATGAGGAAGAAGCAATTTTACAAATGGAACTTTCCGGTCATGAATTCTTTGCTTTTAAAAATATGGATACAAATGAAGTTAATATATTATATAAAAGAAAAGATGGAGATTATGGTATATTAGAAATAAAATAGGTTTTTACCTATTTTTTTCAAATTCACTATTATTTTTAAGCGTTTTTTGATAAAATATATATATAAGACAAAGGAGAATGAAACATGAAATTATTTAAAAAAATATTTAACCATGAATATAAAGAATTAGAAAAGTTTAAAGATATAGCAAATCAAGTAATCGCACTCGATGAAGAATATTCTAAATTGACAGATCAAGAATTAAAAAATAAAACAAAAGAATTTAAGATAAGACTTGAAAATGGTGAAACACTTGAAGATATAAAAGTTGAGGCTTTTGCAACTGCTCGTGAAGCAGCATATCGTGTAATTGGAGAAAAACCATATTATGTACAAATAATAGGTGGACTTGCAATTCATTATGGTAATATTGCAGAAATGAAAACAGGAGAAGGTAAAACATTAACATCAACTATGCCAGCTTATTTAAACGCATTAACAGGTGAAGGTGTACATATAATTACAGTTAATGAATATTTAGCTGAACGTGACGCTAACTGGATGGGAGAAATTTATAGATTTTTAGGACTTACAGTAGGAATCAATTATCGTGAACTTTCAACTAGTGAAAAAAGAGATGCATATAATTGTGACATATTGTATTCAACAAATAATGAAATAGGATTTGATTATTTAAGAGATAACATGGTAGTAAAAGCAACTGATAGAGTAGCTCGTCCTTATAATTTTGCAATTATAGATGAGGTCGATTCAGTATTAATAGATGAAGCTCGTACTCCTCTTATAATATCAGGTGGATTTATGAAATCAGCAAATTTATATATTCAAACAGATAAATTTGTTAAAGGCTTAAAAGAAAATGATGGATATATATATGATGAAAAAACTAAATCAGTATCTCTTGATCAAACTGGTATAGAAAAAGCAGAAAAAGCATTTTCAGTAGAGAATTTATATGATATTAATCATACTAATTTAGTTCATTTTATAAATCAAGCACTAAAAGCAAACTATGGTATGAAAATAGATGTTGATTATGTAGTTAATGATGGAAAAATAGTAATAGTAGATCCATTTACAGGTCGTTTAATGCAAGGTCGTACTTATTCAGATGGACTTCATCAAGCAATAGAAGCTAAAGAAGGCGTTCAAATTAATGAAGAAACTAAAACTTTAGCAACCATTACATTTCAAAATTTATTTAGAATGTATAAAAAATTATCTGGTATGACAGGTACTGCAAAGACAGAAGAAGAAGAATTTAGAGATATTTATAACATGTATGTTATTCAGATACCAACAAATAAACCAGTTATACGTAAAGATTATGGAGATTTATTATTTGCTACAAAAGAAGGTAAGTATAAAGCAATTGTTAATGAAATAAAAGAACGTCATTCAATTGGTCAACCAGTATTAGTTGGTACAATAGCAGTTGAAACAAGTGAATTAATAAGTGAAAGATTAAAGAAGATGAAAATACCTCATGAGGTATTGAATGCTAAAAATCATGCTAGAGAAGCTGAGATAATAGCAAAAGCAGGTGAAAAGGGTTCAGTAACTATAGCTACAAATATGGCTGGACGTGGAACAGATATTAAACTTACCGATGAGGTAAAAGAACTTGGAGGACTTTTTGTAATAGGTACAGAACGTCATGAATCAAGACGTATAGATAATCAGTTAAGAGGTCGTTCAGGTCGTCAAGGAGATCCAGGAGAAAGTCAATTTTGTGTATCATTTGAAGACGATTTAATGGTAAGATTCGGAACAGATAGAGCTAAATTGATGTTACAAAGAATAGGATTCAGTGAAGATGTTTCAATAAGAAATAAAATGTTGTCAAGTTCAATAGAATCAGCTCAAAAAAGAGTAGAAGGTAATAACTTTGATATAAGAAAAACTCTACTTGAATATGATGATGTTATTAATGAACAAAGAGCAATAATTTATGAAAAAAGGAATCAAATACTTGACATGGATTCTGTTAGAGATATCATAGAAGAAATGATAAAAAATTATGTAAGCGATATAGTTTATGGACGTTTGCAAGATGAAAAAGAATTAAATAGAAATGATAAATCAGAGATACTTGAAAAAATAAATGAACTTATAAAATATCCAGTTGTATTTGATGAAATACAATATAAAAATAGTGATGAAATTATTGAGTATTTAAATCAAAAATTACTAACAGAGTATCAAGATAAAGTTAAAAAAATACCAACAGAGGTCACTAATGAATTTGAAAAAGCTATAACACTTAGAGTAATAGATACATATTGGATGGAGCATATAAATACAATGTCTCACTTAAAAGAAGGAATTCATTTAAGGGGATATGCACAAAATAATCCATTAATGGAATATAAAAACGAAGGATATGCACTATTTGATGAATTACTTGCAAAAATAGATGCACAAGTAACTACATATTTATTAAAAGCAGAGGTAAGACAAAATAGTGAACGTAAAAAAGTTGCAGATAATGTATCTACAAATGAGGATAAAGGAAAACAAAAGAAAGCTACTCCAAAAAGAGTACAAAAAATAGGAAGAAATGATCCATGTCCTTGTGGTTCGGGCAAGAAGTATAAGAACTGTTGCGGAAAATGATTGTAAAATAAGGATTTACAAGTAATTTTAAAAAAATAAAATATTTGCAAATTTGTAATTTGTTTGCAAAAAAATTAAAAGAACTAAAAAATCCTTTGAAATTAAAGGAAATGTTAACTAATAAAGTATGTTAACATTTTTTAATTTTTGGGAAAAAATCAAAAAGTATGTTCCTTTTAACATACACATATGATATAATGTATGTAGAAAGGAACAAAGATAAATGAATAAAGAAGATATTATATTAAATTTAGCTAAAAAAAATAATGGAATTATTACCACAAAAGAAGTGGTGAGTAAAAATATAAATAAGATTTTTTTGACAAGATTAGTTAATAATAAAAAACTAGAAAGAGTAAAAAAAGGTTTATATGTTTTGCCTTCTACTTGGGGTGATGAATATTTCAATTTAATTTATGGAAATAATGCAGTTTTTTCTTATGAAACAGCTTTATATTT
>CANQIV010000026.1 GCA_947624135.1 uncultured Bacilli bacterium
TTTGTTTTTTTAAACATCTATTTCCTCCTTGTTTCATGAGTCTAACATATTATTATTTTGGTGTCAAACATGCTCTTCTTAATTTCTGTAATTTAGCTTTTACAATTTTTAAATTTCTGCAAGGTTTAATTCAGATTTCAACTATTTTCTGTTAAAATAATCAAAAAACTGTAAAATTAAAAAAAATTGAAAATTTTTTATTTTTCAATAGTTTCTTCTAAAATAGCATAATTATAATAACATCTTTTCTTAGTTTGTCAAAGAAAAAACTACATAAGTTTTATCTTATGTAGTTGGAGTCAACACAGCGCGGAACGAAGAGTTGTTGTGCGGATAGCCGTTGCTGATGATACTCGCGAACACCCCTGCACTAGCACCGTCGCCAATGGCACCCCCACGTCCGACCCAAGGTCCCGTATAAGAAACAAAGTCCGCATAATCTCCATACCAACCTGCAGTTTCAGAAAGTGAATGTCCATAACATACTTTTCCGCTACATGCTTCCGCTGATGTTGTACTTGTGTAACTATCGTAATATTTTGAAGGTATTTGAGATGTAAAACCTGCATAATTTGTTGTTGATGTTGAACCCCATGGTAATTTTAAATCTGGTGTTGTATTGTATGCTGATTCGTAATAAGCCATTACTCTTTCCCATGCTCCTCCACTCATATCATATATTCCTGTTATATTTCCTGTTGTTGATTGATTTACATTTGTTATGTAATCTCCATCACCTGTTAAATATGTACTACTATCATTTATTTCAATTTCCTTATTTATTCCATATTTACTTTGTGCTAAATATGCTACTGCTCCCCATTCACCATTTTTCATTTGGTGTAAATCTCCAGATAATTTTAATCTATTATCCATTGATTGGATTGCATAGAATGAATTTGATATATTATTGTATCTTAGTGATGATACATTTGGTAGTATTCTAAGTCCATCTGCATTTGCACAGTTATTATTACTACATTGTAGGTTATTATTTTCTGTTGATGCAGATAAAGTTATATGACTTGTTTCAAATTTTCCTACCCATATACCACTTAATTCTTGTGAATCAAATGTAAATGCTGGGTGTACTCTATATCCACTACTATTTGCATCTGTATATGTTGTACTTATAGGTATAAAATTAATATCTATATTATATTGACTTGTTATTTTATATTCATATCTTGGTATCCATACAAACATTGCTATTGCTTCCGGATTACTTCCAGTTACAGTTACTGTTTGACCTTTAGATTTACTTACTCCTGTTCTTAATAATACTGCATTTGCCCATTGTTTTGTTGAATAGTTATACCATTCTTTAGATGTATCTGCTACTACCCAATTATTATTCTTATATTCTACTGGTATTAAATTCCCAAGTACTGGTGCATCTTTTATATTTATTGTTTCTGCAGTTCCTTCATTTTCTAATGCATCTCTTACATTTATTGTATGATTTCCTGCTACTGTAAACTTACAAATATTTGATGATTGCCATGTTCCATCACAGCTATATGCTGTTGCATGTAATCCACTTTTATCATCAGTCGCTTTTATTGTTACATTACTCATATTTATTTCTTTTGTATAGGTTGGTCCTAAAGTATCTATATTATTTATTGCTATTGGTTTTGATACTATTGTTTCTTCTCCATCTACTATTTTAGCTGTAAGTATTCCATTTTTTGCTGGTATTGTTATTGTATTTTCATTTACTGTTGTAAATTCTTCTTCATCATTCCATTTATATTTATTTACTAATCCTTCTTCTATATTTGGATATGTGATTGTTACTGTTCCCTCTTTTATATATTCATTTTTTGGACTTAATTCTAAATCAATTTCATCTACTTTTTCTGTATTTACTACTTTTGTTATTTCTTTTGTTAATCCTACTTTATTTTTTACTATTACTTTTATTTTATATTCTGTATCTATTTTTAACTTATCAAATGTGTATGTGTTCTTATCTATATTATTTATCTCTTTTTTATATTCTTCTGGTTCTAATATTTGATAACTATAACTTGTTGGTACACCATCTATTCTTTCTACTGTTATTATTATATTTCTTGCATCAGTATTTACATTTACCTTTACATCTAATCTATTTTCTAGTAAATCTTCTACTGTACCTTTTAGTATACTTAAATCATCTAGTGTTCCTTCCGCACTATATGTTCCATCGGTTACCTCTTTTAATTCTATTTTTCCTTCTTCATTTAAGAATACTTTCCCTTTTAGATTTTTAGAATCAAGAGGTAATTTACTTATATCTATTTCTGTTCCAGGTTCGATATTATTTTGTGTTGCATATAATTCATATGCGTGTTCTATATTATTTAGACTTAATTTAAATGCTTTATATTTTGAATCATTTATTACCCCTAGTATTATTGGGGTAGCTATGACTGCTATTATAGCTAATATTACTATAACTGCTAAAAGTTCTATTAGGGTGAATGCCTTTACTTTTCTAGTGTAAAGTACCCCCCCCCCTACTCATATTTGCTTGTTTTAATTCTTTCATAATTCCATTCCTTTCATCCTAATAGAAGCTTATCTTTTTCTCTTCTATCTATACTAATAATACCACTTATATTTATTTTTATCAAGTATTAAAAAACTTATTTCAAATTTATCAAAATAAGTTTTCAATTTAATATTAACGAATATCTACACTATTATTATATTTTTTTACTGTCGTCGTATTATAATTTATATTTTCATCACACCACTCTTTTGTTGGTTCATTTCCTTTTCCAAATATTTCTGTTAAATTTATAAGCATTACATCATCAAAATAGTATGGATCATTATTACTAGTTTTTGGATCAAAATAATGTGCAGTATCTAGTCTAAAAGATGCATCACGAGTAGCTGGTATATTGCAATAAAAGCTTGGTTTTACCCATTGTGATTTTGATACTTTCAAGTAAGCACAATTTATACCTCCAGTATTATAATCACTTGAGTAAAAAGATAATTCACAATTAGTAGTAGATTTACAATAACTAGTAGCGTAATATATATCCCCTTCTTTAATATTAGGAATTTTTATAATTACTCCGCTTCCCCATTGATCTTCTGAGTTTACAATAGGTGTAATTTTTAAACTTCGTTTTCCTGTTTTATATTCGCTTGTTGTATATTCTGTTTTTGAAACATATTGAAGCGTAAAATTAATAGTTTCGTCTGTTTCAAAAGATCCATTACTAAATAAATTATTTATCGTAAAAGTTTCTTCACTAGCTATAGTTGTTATATTTATTTCATTACTTTCACTTATATTTTCTAAACTATCTTTTACTTTTATTTTTTGTTTCCCATTTTGATTATATATACATTCATTTTGATTTTGCCAAGTTGTTCCATCATCACATGAATATTTTATTTCTCCTACACCTGAATCACTAGCTGTTATTTTTATTATTTTTCTATTTGATTGTACATTATCATTTCCTTCTATTTTTTCTATTACCGGAGCCATATTATCTATATTAGTTATTGTTATTTGTTTTGATATTATTGTCTCTTCTCCATCCATTAATACAGCTGTAAGTGTTCCATTTTTTGCTGGTGTTGTTGTTGTCACTTTATCTCCATCTATACTTATATCTGCTTCAACAAAATCTTCACTATCCCACCTATATTTATATCTAACATTATCAAGTTTTGGATATGTGATTGTTACTGTTCCTTCTTTTATATATTCATCTTTTGGATTTAATTCTAATTTTATATCATCTATTTTTTCGGTTCTTACTGTCTTTGTTATCTCTTTTGTTAATCCTACTTTGTTTTTTACTATTACTTTTATTTTATATTCTGTATCTATTTTTAATTTATCAAATGTATATGTATTTTCTTTTATGTTATTTATTTCTTTTTTATATTCTTCGGGTTCTAATATTTGATAACTATAGCTTGTTGGTACTCCATCTATTGTTTCTACTGTTACTACTAGACTCCTTGCATTAGTAATTACATTTACGTTTATTTCTAATCTATTCGCTAGTAAATCTTCGACTGTTCCTTTAAGCATGCTTAAATCATCTAGTGTTCCTTCCGCACTATATGTTCCATCTGTTACCTCTTTTAATTCTATTTTTCCTTCTGAATTTAAAAATACTTTTCCTTTTAGGTTTTTAGAATCTAGAGGTAAATCTTCTATATTTATCTCTGTTCCTGGTTTAATATTTTTATGTACTGAATAAAGTTCATATGCATGTTCTACATTGTTTAAGCTTATTTTAAATGCTTTATATTTTGAATCGTTTATTACTCCTAGTATTATTGGGGTAGCTATTACCGCTATTATAGCTAATATTACTATTACAGCTAAAAGTTCTATTAGGGTGAATGCCTTTACTTTACTTGTGTAAAGTACCCCCCCCCCTACTCATATTTGATTGTTTTAATTCTTTCATATTTTCATTCCTTTCATCCTAATAGAAGCTTTTTCTTACTCTTCTATCTATACTAATGATAACACTTAATATTGTTTTTTACAAGTATTAAAACTAAAAAAACTTATTCCATTTTACTGAAATAAGTTTAACAATATGTAAACTACTCATCATTTTTATTATATCTATTTATCTCAATAAGTAAGAATAGCATTATTAAGAAACATACACTACTAAGTACAAGTATCATTGATAAATACTTATCTTTTTCTTTTGTCAATTTATCTAACATAAATGTATTATATCTTTGAACTGAATTTTCTTTTACATCATACATATAATAGCCTTTATATCCTGTTAACGTGTTTGTAGCATAAATTAAATAATAATCTTTTAAACCTTCTAATTCATACGCAGGAACATCTACATCATTTATTTTTATATTAACCTTTTTATATTCACTTTTTTTATTTTCCATAACGTATAATTGCATTAAATCAAATTTAAATTCTTTATATTCATTATATTCCCCAGTAGAAGAATCATACGAATATAAATTTATATTTCCATCTTTATCCTTTAAACCTATTAAGGTTACATTAGTTACCTCATTATATAAAGCAGGTATATCAAAATTTTTAATTTTTACTGTAGTTTCATTATACCCATCTTTAGTTCCTATTAAGTCTTTATTTTTTACTACTCTGTATTTTTCATTATTAAGTTCTATTTCAATTGGATCTTTTTCTTCAACACTAGCAAATATTTTATAAATTTTTTCATTTCCATTTTCTGCAGTTACTACTATTTCTATAGTATTAATTCCTTCACTAACACTTATTTCTCCTGTTCCTTTAACTTTAGCTTTACTATCTTCTGCTTCAGCATTTACATTTATTTTTTCTGTACCTGGTTCAAGTGTTACATTATATTCTAGTTGTTCTTTATCAAAATCTTTATCTAATTCATATTCTTCAATATTTAAACTTTTTAAATAATTATTTTTACTATAGTTTGGATTTACATCAATTGAACCTGGAACATTTTTTTTAATTACATTTATTGTTATAGAACGTGACTCACTAAATTCATTGTAGTTTGAATCTGTAGCATTTAATGGAGTTATTGTTATAGTAGCTGTTCCAACGGAGTTAGCCGTGAAATTAAATGTTTTTACCTCTTTTTCAAGCCAAACGACTTTAGAACCACCAAGTATATTTTCATTAGATGACGATATTTTAAATTGTCCTACTAATTCTGATACATCTACTTTTACAGAGACATTTGAGCCTACATATACTGTTTGATTTGCGCTTATACCATAAGCAAATATATTATTAATACCCAAAAAGAACATACATATAAAAATTAATATTGAAAATTTTGTTTTCATCTTTTTATCCTCCTATTGTTCTATGCTTGTAATTCCCATTATTGAATCTTTTATTCTTAAATAATCAGATGCAAGTATTTTTCCATTTCTATCTACATCTGCAGCTTCTTTATAAACTCCAGATAATGAAGCAGTTCCCATAATAGTATCTTTTATTTTTAAATAACCTGCTGCAGAAATTTTTCCAGTTCCAGTTACATCTCCATATATAACAACTTGATATGTTTTAGTTTCACTACCAATAGTTATAGTAATTACATCTCCAGTTGCAATAATTCCTGTATTTTTATTTGTTCCACTACTATTTTTCATAGTTACAACAGCATTTTTATTAGCATTAGTTATTCTTTGTTTAATAACACTAATATCACTACCTACATTAAATCCATATAAATATTTATCATTATTTTTTATACCAGAACTATTTAAAGTATCTAAAATATTTTTAGTTTTTTCTGGTGATTGTGGCTTTGGAATTTCTACTTTAGTACCTACTAAAGTTATATTTATTTTATAATTTTTTATATCTCCATTTTGTGCGGTTACTTTTACTACTTTAGTAGTATTTTCTTTTATTTCAAATGTTCCTACACCTTCTATTTTAGCGCTACTACTAACTGACGTAGCACCTATAGTTATAACAGGATTATTTATATCTAAATTATAATTATAATTTTCTACCTCTCCATTAAATCCTGGTATATTTTGACCATTTATAGACATATTTTTCAAATAATTATTTGGCCAACCTGTCTTATTAGATAATTGTGTTTTTTCAGGCATATTAGTATAAACCGGTATATAAAATGTATAACTTAAATCAAGCATATTATTATTTATATATGATTTATATGTTGTTGCAGCTTCACTTGAAGGAGCTTTTATATTTTGCATATATTGGTGTTCATAATTGTTGTATACTGGTTTTTGATTTTTACTTAATATATAATTATATACAACGTTATACTTTTTAAAATAGCTTGTATCTTGTCCTGTATAAACGTAATTATTATAAATCCATTTTGCTCCACCTATGATTGCTCTAGAAGGAGTATTCCAAGGTTTAAGTATTGATTCATCTACTCCAGCAGCAAACTGTAAACCTCTATATACAGGATCTACACCACTTGTCGCACCTATATTGTAAAAATTATACATACCATTATATTTTCCATCTATTGCTGTACCAGGGGTTGGACCATTATGTACCTCTTCTTTTGATAATGATGATAAATATATTGGATTAACTTTACTTTGTTTACCTGCTTCTAAAAAGTCATTTGAATAATTTTTTAAGTAATCATTACCAAATATACTATTTATACTATTAAGTATTTTTTCATCTGAAATACTTTCATCATATGATAAAGTTTCAAACTGAAAAATATACATATCATCTAAAAAGTTTCTTGGATCTAAATAATAAGCTATTGTACTAGTATTTGCTTTACACCAAGGATCACTACCTGTTTTAGAATCATAAGGTATATATTTATCATTTCTATAATCAAATGATGATGCATCGATTGCTAAATAAGCATAATTATTGGACATGCTTATTCTAAGTAAGCTTCTATCTCCATAACTTTGATTTAAAACTGCTGTATTAAAATCAAGCCCAGTATTTACTGCTTTAAAATTCCAATTAGGATGAGCTGTTTTAAGAACTGCTAATTTTTCAAAATAACTATCTGGAAAACCCGCATTTTTAAATTCAGTTGCTAATGCATCTGTTATTAAACTACTAGCTGCTTTTAAATATGTCTTACAATAATAACCATAGTATGTATTATTGTTATATACATGACTTACATACGTATATCCATCTTTACACTTATTTATATCATTAGATGGTATATCAGCATGTTTACCATCTTGAAGAACAATTACCTCATTTCCGGTATCAAGCCATACTGGTCCATGAACTACCTCATTTAAGTTTTCATTACTATATAAACAATATCCTGTAGATCCAGAATTTAATTCACATTTAGCACCACTAGGATTACTAGCATACGCTTTATAACTAGCTTGTACATTATTTATAGAAAGACAAAATGATATAGCAAAAATAATAAATATTAATTTATAATTTTTCATCACTATACCACCTACCTTCTTAAAACATTATACCAAAAATCGACAAATTTGTATACTACCCAATTATTGCTATTTCACGAATTTTATATTATACTTTTAATTTATAAATATAAATATTTTTACTACCATATTTTTTTTGTTTTATTAATTCATAATTATCATTTTCTACTTTTTCATTTTCAAATTCACATACTATTATTCCATTATCATTTAATAGTTTATATTTATATATTTTATCTAATGAATCATTTATCAAATTCATTTCATATGGTGGATCTAAAAATATTAAATCAAATTTTATATTATTATTTTTAAAATTTTCTAATGCTTTTTTATAATCACTTTTATATATATTAATTTTTTCTTTTATATTTTCTATATTTTGCTTTATTATGTTTATAAGAGCTATATTACTATCTACGAAGTAGCACTCGCTTGCTCCATTGCTTAAGGATTCTATACCAAGTGAGCCACTACCTGCGAAAAGATCTAATACGGTACTATTTTTTATGTTATTTTGAATCATACCAAATAATGATTCTTTTATTCTATCCATAGTAGGTCTTGTTCCTTTTATATCGAATCCTATTAATTTTTTACCTTTATATTTACCACTTATAACACGCATCATATCACCAATATAATTGTAACATAAATTATTATTATTTTAAAGATGACATTATATTACTTATCATTTCAAATGTGGAAAGTGCTTTATTTATTTTATCAGTAGTCCTAAGTTTATAACTCGATTTAACTTCATTTATAAATTCATCAAAAATTTTAGGATTTCTATTTAAATATTTATACCAATATGAATTTTCATGAAGATATTTAATATACAAGGGATTACTTTTAAGCTTAAATTGAACATCTAATGTCATTAATCCTCAAAATGTTTATAAATTGGTCGTGGTTTATATGTTTCTTTAGGACTAATTTTGGTTGAATCTTTCTTTGAAAAATCTTGTACTACTCCAAGTACTCTTTGTACGTTACCAATACTTTCTTGTAAATTATCTAAATTTATATTTTTAAACCAATTTACAACCTCACTTAAAGTAAGCCCTGCTATACCTGTTTTTACTATGTTTGTTTCTTCTTGCTTTTTTTCTTGATTCTTTTCTTCTTTTATATATTTATCCCATATGTCATTATCACTACCATAAAGGTCATACATTTCGTAAAATTTTTGCCATGTCATCTCATTATTTTTTACATATTTTATTAAACTAGGATGTTCTTTTACAAATTGTTTAAATTCTTCTTTTTTCACTTTACCACCCATATAATTATATGTATTTATATATTTTTATATGTTTAATGAGTATTGAATATATTTTATATTTAGGTTATAATTTTTTTGGTGAGATTATGTACTCTATTAAAAATAATGTTGAAAATACAATTTATTTAAAAAAATCTAAGTTTATTACTAAACTTTATAAAGTAAATAATTTAAATGACATTAATGATATTTTAAATAAAATTAAAAATGAATATAAAGACTCTACTCATATTTGTTATGCATATATATTGGAAAATCAAGAAAAATGTTTTGACGATGGTGAACCGAGTGGGACTGCTGGAATTCCTATTTTAAATATACTTAAAAAAAATAATTTAGTTAATGTGCTTGCTGTTGTTATTAGATATTTTGGTGGGATTAAACTGGGTGCAGGTGGTCTTGTTAGGGCTTATTCTTCTTCTATAATAGATACTTTGAAATTAACTCAAATTGTTTTACTTACGCCTGGTTATTTAATTGAACTTGAGTTTAGTTATGATCAATTAAAACTTGTAGATTATATATTAAATAATAAAGATATTATAGATAAAAAATATAATGATAATATTATATATAAATTTTATTTTAGTGAAGATGAACTTAAATTTATACCAGAACTTGAGAAAATATCAATTCATATTTCTATAATGGATAAAGTTTTAATTGAAAAAGAAAATTAAAAATGCAAGGATTATCTTCCTTGCATTTGTTTTGCTACCTCTTCTGCAAAATTTTCTTGACGTTTTTCCATTCCATCTCCAACTTCAAAACGTATCATAGTAGTTATTGTACCACCATTATTTTTTACATATTCACTTACTGTTTCTTTATTTTCTGCTTTTACAAATATTTGATTTTCTAAACATACTTCTTCATAATATTTTTTTACTTTTCCGATTAATATACCTTCTATTTTATCAAGTGGTTTTCCTTCATTTAATAATTGTTCTTTCATTATTTCTTTTTCTTTATCAAGAACGCTTGTTGGAATTTCACTTGATTTTATATATAATGGTTTCATTGCTGCAGCATGCATAGAAACGTCTTTTGCTACACTTTCATTTGCACCTTTAAGTACAGTTAAAACTGCAATTTTTCCACCCATGTGAATATAATCTCCAAAAACCTCATCATCGTTTTTAGTTATTACTTCGATTCTTCTTAAACTTAATTTTTCTCCTATTGTAGCTGTTTTTGCTACTATAAGATCTTGAATAGTTCCTTCATCAGTTTTTAATTCTAATATTTCATCTAAAGTTTTAGCATCACTATCTATAACAGTTTTAAGTATTGTTTGTACCATATTGTTAAATTTTTCATTTTTAGCAACAAAATCTGTTTCTGAATTTACCTCTAATATAACAGCTTTGTTGCCTTTAATCATTATTGAAGCTACACCTTCAGCTGCTATACGATCTGCTTTTTTAGCAGCTTTAGATATACCCTTTTCTCTTAACCAATCTATTGAAGCATCTATATCTCCATTACATGCTTCAAGTGCTTTTTTACAATCTAACATTCCAGCACCTGTTTTTTCTCTTAATTCTTTTACTAAACTTGCAGTAATCATTTTTTTCCTCCTCTTATAAATAAAGGATGATTTACATCATCCTTTTAGTCTATTTTAAAGCTTCTAACAATTCAGCTTTTTTCATTGTAGAATAACCTTTAATATTTTTACTTTTAGCTATTTCTCTTAATTCAGCAACTGTTTTACTAGCTAAATCTTCTTTAACTACGGCTTTTTCTTTAACAGTTTCTTTAACTTCTTTAACCTCTTTTTTTGGTTCTTCTACTTTTACTTCTTTTTCAGGCTTATTTGATGATTTATGTTTATCATTCTTTTTATTTTTGAAAGATGCAGATTTATTTTCAAAATTATTTTTTCTTTCTTCTTTTTTCTTAACTGATTCAACAGCTTTTTTCATAATATCAGTTCCATTTTCATCAGTTTTTCCACTTACATAATCAGTAATTTTACCACCATTTGCTTCAAGTATTGCATTGTTCATAACACCTGTTATTAATTTAACAGCTCTAATAGCATCATCGTTAGCAGGTATTACATAATCTACCATATCTGGATCACAGTTAGTATCTACTATTCCAAATACAGGTATATTAAGTTTTCTTGCTTCACGTATAGCAATCTCTTCTTCTGATGGATCTACAATAAACATAGCTTGTGGTAATTTATCCATGTTACGTATACCACATAATAATTTATCTAATTTAGCATATTCTTTCTTTAATCCAATTACTTCTTTTTTTGGAAGTAAATCAAAAGTTCCATCTGCTTCCATTTTTTCAATAGTTTCTAATCTTTTAACTCTATTTCTAATAGTTTTAAAATTAGTAAGTGTTCCACCTAACCATCTTTCTGTTACGTAGTAAGAGTCACTCTTTATAGCTTCTTCCTTACATGCTTCTTGAGCTTGTTTTCTAGTACCTACAAATATTGTCTTACCACCATTTTTAGCAATTTCAAATAAAGCATTATAAGCTTCCTCTATTTTTTTTGCTGTTTTTTGTAAATCGATAATATAAATATCATCTCTAGAAGTAAAAATGTATTCTTTCATTTTTGGATTCCATCTTTTAGTTTGATGACCAAAATGAACACCAGCTTCTAATAAGTAATCCATTGACACAACTGCCATATTATCATCCCTTTCGTTATTTCCTCCATCTATATCAACTTTATATATCACCAATTTGGCACTAGACACATAAATCCATAGATGTGTAAATTAAAAAAGCCATATATATTATATCATATTATATGACTTTTTCAAGCAATTTTTAAATTTTTTAATCAATTATTCTTCTTACTGTTATTATTGGCATTATATACATGCTATCTATTCTAATACCACCTTCAGGCGTACTAGCATGTATTATCATACCATCACCTATATAGAGTGCTGAATGAGATACTTGTCCATCGTATCCATAAGATATAATATCTCCTTTATCAATATTATCTACTGATATTCCATATCCATCATAACTTTGACTTAAAGCTGAACGTGATAATGATATTCCAAAATTTAAATAAATAGATTGAATAAATCCAGAACAATCCGCACCATTAGTTAAACTAGTACCTCCATATACGTATGGATTACCAACAAATTGTTTTGCAAATTCTACTATATTATTTAAAATTTCATAATTTCTATCATATTTAACTGGATTAATATCATATATTACTTGAGGTTCTTCGGGTTCTAAATCTTCTTGGGCCTCTATTTCTTCTAAGGTTTCTATTGGTTCTTCACTAATTTCTTGTTTTTCTAAACTATGATGTGTAATATAAAATTCTACTACATTACCATTAAATTTATCTAAAGCATCTATATTTTTTATTTCATATATTTCTAATTTATCGTTTGCTTGTTCCTGTAATGTTATTGCCATTACATTTGTTATAACTATTATATTTAATATAATTAAAGTTATATTAATTACCTTTTTCACAACAATTCTCCTAAACTATTTTTTTCCCTTTTTTTGGAAAAAACATTGTCTATTTTATCAAAATTGTCAATAAATGTCAAACTGACCTAAAAAAAATAGAATTATCCATTCTATTTTATATCAAAATAATGGTGATCCGTAAGGGATTCGGACCCTTGAATGTAGCCTTGAGAGGGCTATGTGTTAAACCACTTCACCAACGGACCAGTAACAATAATATTTTAACATAAATATGTATTTTTAACAATAAATTTTATATTTTATTGTAAACTTTTTTCGTATATTGTATAATTATATAGAAAGTGCATACAACATATGGAGGAATGTTTTGCATTTAGCGCCAGACCAAAATGGTTAACGAGGATAACAATTATCGAATATTCGGCGGATGTTGTTACGGTATGTGTAATCGATAGATATATAACAAAAAGTAAAATTAAAATTATAACAAAATATATATCATACACAACTAGAAAGAAGGATTAAATATGTGTGGTATCACAGGATACATAGGAAAAAATAAAAAAGCTATTGATGTAGTTATCAATGGTTTAGAATCACTAGAATATAGAGGTTATGACTCTGCTGGTATAGCATACGTTTTAGATAATAAAGTAAATATTGTAAAAGAGCAAGGAAAAATAATTAATTTAAAAAGTAAATTAGATTTTAGTATTCAATCTAATTTAGCTATAGGGCATACAAGATGGGCAACTCATGGAGAACCTAATCAAATTAATTCTCATCCACATTCTCAAGGTAAATTTACAATAGTACACAATGGTATAATAGAAAACTATCTTGAGCTTAAACAAGAATTATTAGAAAATGGATATAAGTTTAAAAGTTCTACAGATACTGAGGTTGCTTGTGCATATATGGATTTTTTATACAATAAAAATAAAAATATATTGTTAACTTTAAATGAGGTATCAAAAATTTTTAGAGGCTCATATGCATTTGGTATTATTTGTAGTGATGATTTAAATAATCTCTATGCGCTTAGAAAGACTAGCCCACTTATAATAGCTAATGGAAATGGTGAAAACTATATAGCAAGCGATGTTCCAGCAATACTTAGATACACTAATAAATATATGTTGCTTGATGATATGGAGATAGCTAAAATAAGTAATGATAAAGTTGAGGTATATAATAAAGATTTAAAAGTTATTAAAAAAGATATATTAGAATTTGAAGGATCATTTGAATCTAGTATGAAGGGCGGATATGAACACTTTATGTTAAAAGAAATACATGAAGAACCTACCGTATTTAAAAATACAATTAATGCTTATTTTGATGGAGACTTTAAAAATATACCTGATTTAAGCAAATATAATAATATTCATATTGTCGCATGCGGTTCTGCTTATCATACTGGACTTATTGGAAAATATTTAATTGAGAAATACGCTAATATTCCAGTATATGTAGAGGTTGCTAGTGAGTATAGGTATAAGCATAATTTCTATGATAAAAATACTTTAGTTATATTAGTTTCACAATCAGGTGAAACAGCAGATACCCTAGCCTCACTTAGAATGGTTAAGGAAGAAGGAATAGATACTTTAAGTATTGTAAATGTCGTAGGTTCTAGTATAGCACGTGAATCAAAATATGTAATTTATACTAAAGCTGGTTGTGAAATTGCGGTTGCGACTACTAAAGCATATTTAGCTCAAATTACAATTTTCGCACTTTTAACAATGTATTTAACTAATAATAAATCAGAAGAAATTTTAAATGAAATAAATAATATTCCAAGTATACTTGAGGAAAATGTAAATATTGATTATAACTATATAGCAAATGAAATTTATCAAAACCAAAATATATTTTTTATAGGTAGAGGTATTGATTATGCAATATGTATGGAAGGGTCTTTAAAATTAAAAGAAATATCTTATATAAATAGTGTTGCATACCAAGCTGGTGAATTAAAGCATGGAACTATATCTTTAATTGAAAAAAATACACCTGTAATTGCTATATGTACAGATGAATCTTTACTAGAAAAAACTATAAGTAATATTAAAGAGGTTAAAGCAAGAGGAGCTAAAGTTATATTTATAACTACAAGCGATATTGTTGGTGACTTTTATGACTTTAAAATTAGTGTATCAAAGGTTAATGAATTGTTACAACCTATAACAACTATAGTACCTTTACAATTAATTGCTTATAATGTAGCAAAACTTAATGGATGTGACATTGATAAACCTAGAAATTTAGCTAAATCTGTTACAGTAGAATAACAAGGATTAAACCTTGTTTTTCTTTTGGAATTTTAAACGTATCCTTTTAGTAAAATATCTAACAAATTTTTAATGTTTCAATTAATCCTTTATATCTTCTCTTATATTCAGTTATATTTTTTTCTAAATTCATTACTGGAGCATTATATGCATCTTTACTTAAAATTTGCCATTCTGGGTCTTCATAAGTTATTTCTATTAATTCTTCACATGTTGCATTTTCTAAAGATAAATATATTTTGTCTAAAAAATTTTTTTCTAATTCATCAATTATTTTATTATCATAGTAACCTGACAATCTACCATATGAATTCATTATTGACTCAACAACAGGACCATTATGACATGCTACAAAATCATCAGAAAATAATTTTGAATTATACTTAGCCAAATGAACAACTTGAGCTAAAAATAAATAAATATTTATTCTTACACTACCTTCATAAAATTTTCTATCATTATATGAAACTACATTATAATTAAAATATTTTCTTTCTAAATCTTTTGAAAGAAAATATTCAGCAACTTGTTTTGCGGTTAACATACTATCACTCTCCTATTTTAATTTTTATCAACTTACGATTAACACGCTATTATGGTATGTTATCTAAATAGTGTTAAAACATTTTTCATTTTCCTCATTCCAAATAATTTTCATTGCTTCATTATTAAAAATTTTATTTACTAAATACATTTTATCTTAATTCATAAAAACATTTCTTGCTGTACATTATATCAAACATTTGTTCCTATGTCAATACTATATTAAAAAATATTTTTTATTTTGTAATTTTAATTTCAGTTGATCACAATTTATGACAGTTTTTTTATTGTCAATTAAAATTTTACAATACAAATTTTTAATATTAAATTAAAATAAGCAACCTTCTAGTTGCTTACTTTATTACTGGCATTATAAGTGGTACTAATTGTTTTTTCCTAGATAGACAACCATTTAAAAAATGTCCTTCATCTAAATCTTTTACATTAAATGCATCTTTTAATAGTTCTTCACTTTTAGTATCGTATAATATATATGATCCATTTTTTATTATATCAGTTATACATAGTATTAATAAATCATATTCTCTAATACTTTTCATTTCATTTATTCTTTCTACATATTTTTCTTTATTATCCAATATTTCTTCTGGATTAAATGTAAGTAATTGAGATATAGCTATTTTCTTTTCATTAACTTCGTATGTTTTAAAATCTCCAAAAATTATATCATCTATTGTTTTTCCCTTTATATTAGTACCTGCTTTAAGCATATTTAATGCATATTCATCTATATCTATATCAGCAATATTAGCAAGACGTTTTGCGACATATTTATCATATTCTGTTGTAGTTGGACTTGTAAACTTTAATGTATCTGAAAGTATTCCACTAAGCATAAGCCCTGCTATATCTTTAGGTATAAATATATTATTTTCATTATACAAAGAATAAATTATAGTATTGGTACTACCTACTGTCATATTTCTAAAATTAATAGGCATATTTGTTGTTATTGTTCCTATATTATGATGATCTACTACCTCAAGTATCTCTGCTTGATTTAATCCATCTACACTTTGACTAGCATCGTTATGGTCTACAAGTATTACTTGCTTTTTATTCATTCTATTTATATCTGTAATTCTAATAAGTCCTAAACATATTCCGTTATTATTTATAACTGGATAGTTATTATATCCATATTTTATACTTTTTTCTTTAAAGTCATCATAATAATCATTTTCATAAAAACTGATATTTCTTTGGTTTGTTATTATGTTTTTAGCATAATTAGATAACCCTATTAATTTTGATGTTTGAAATGTATCAAAATTAGTTCTTATTATATTTACCTTATTTTGTCTAGCTATATTTATGTGTTCTTCTTTTATTTCTAGATTACTAATTATTATTAATAATTTTATTTTAGAATTTACTGCTGATTCTATTAAACTATGTCTATCCCCTACTATCATTATAGTGTCAGGTTTTAAATTATATGTATTTAAAAATGTAGTACTTCTAAATGATGCAGCAATTATATTTCCTTTTATTTCATCATCAAATTTTAGGATTTCTTCTCCATTTAATGTTTCTATTATATTATCATATGAGGTATTAAGTTTTGTAAAATCACCTGTTATTAATTCTGATACTAACATTTTAGATGTAAGTATACCTTTTAATTTTTTTTCACTATCTACTACAGGAACACCTGTTATATTCTTTTCTAATAAATACTCGTATGCTTTTTTTATTGATACATTTTCATTTATATAGCAATTTTTATAATAATGAAGATCTTTTATTTGTAATTTTACATCTTCTAAATAATCTGGCTTTTTTATTTTAAAATAATCAAGAACATATTTTGTTTCATCATTTATGTCACCTAATACCATAGGTTTTGTATTTATACCAAGTTGATTTTTTAAATTTGAAAGAGCAATAGCTGCTGTAACTGAATCTGTGTCTGGTTTTTTATGTCCAAATACATATATTTCTCTCATTTTATACCTCCCACACTTATAACATTTTATCACTTGTACCAATAAATGTAAATTATTTTTTTATTAATTTAGGTATAATAAACAACCTTACATCTATATTATAATATATTTTTTTATTTTATCAAACTTTTTGTTTGTCGACAGTTTAAGCTAGGAATTATTCCTAGCTTTTATTCATTAAATATTCAACAATTTTATATACTTCAGTGTTAGGATTTGCTTCTACTGTTCCTATTTTTCGATTATTATCAATTTGATACTTTTCTAATTTTTTTGCACGTTTAATTGCTAAATCTATTTTTTCAATAATATCAGGATAAATATTAACGTTCTTTTCATATTTTAGATAATATTTTTTTAACCTTTTAATTATTTCTTCGTTATCCATATTTGCAGTTGTATAATTATAATGTAGCAAAAACCATAATTCAATACATGGCGATGATGTAATAATTCTTATATTATTTTTATTTGCTAAGTGAATTGCCTCTTTAATTATTTTATTTTTATTTGTATCAACATCTGTATCAAAAATACAGTATGCTACATCATCATCTGTAAAATCTAATTTTAGCTCATCTATTTCCTTGATTAACATCTTAACTAAGCTTAGTGGATCAGTATTATTTCCCCTAACATACGTAACATTATATGATTTTTTACTATCTTCAAAATTACTAAAGTATGTCTTTTCTGTTTTATTTTTTCCTTCAACTGCTATTAATACTTTGCTTTTTTGCTTTCTAATTTTTCTTACCCTATCACTACTATTTTCTACTCTTCTTCCCATAAATTAAAATCATTTTTGATAAAAGGAACAGCTCCATATCTTCCAAGCATGTATCCTCTTTCAACATTCTCCGTTTTTCTTACAGAAAAATCACTTAAAGGATATAAATCACTTATTCCATTTTTATCATCTTTTTCTGTAAACCATATTTGATCTCTTCTTAGAATGTTTAGATTTAATAAATTAGTATCGTGAGTATTAAATATTAGTTGTGCACCAGTTTTATTTATATCAGGATCATTAAACATTTGGACTATCATTTCAACCAAATAAGGATGTAAACTTTTATCTAACTCATCTACTACTACAACTCTTTTATTATTTAACGCATCCATAATAAATGGAATAAAGCAAAAAATAATTTGAGTTCCCATTGATTCTTCTTCATACGATAATTCAACATCAGAACCTTTATGTTTAAATAATGCAGTAAACACTTTTGGATTTTCTTTCATATTCATGCCAACTTTTATAAAATCAGGTATTGCAGCCAATACATCATCTGGAACATCTGTTTCCAAGACTTTATAATCTTCTATATTAAAATCTGCTTTTTTCAAAAAATCTAATGCAAAATCTTTTAAATCTTTATCATTTTTTAAATATTCTCTTAAAGCTAAATCTCTAAGACCGCTTAAATTATTGAAAGTATTAATGTCTATACTTAAAAATTTATATGGAGCTTTTGTCTTTTCATAATTCCAATTTGTTGCAGTAGCAATTAAAAATTTATTTGGTGCATTTTTAGAAGCTATGTCATTTAATATTTTTTCATCTTTTTGTGGAAAAGAATAATCATTAGTATTAGTTCTATCAAAAATTTTTGTTTCCCTCCCATTTGGATAATAATATAAATATTCTTCATATATTTTATTTGAATCAGCCACAAATCCATAAACATATCGTACATCATCAACAATAAATTTAATTTCAAATTCACTTGGTTTATCGATTGTATTTTTATCGAATTTAAATGGTGTTATTGGTAATTTTTCATTGATATTCACGATATTTGAGCTTCTCAACATTGATATTACAATAGTCAATATTTTAAATAAATTAGTTTTACCTGATGCATTCGCACCATATATTGCATTTGTTTTTAAAACTCTTCGATCATTAGATACAATATAATTATCATCTAATCCATTTGTAGAATTTGCAAGCATACTAAAAGTAACTTTATCTTTAAATGATAAAAAATTTGCAACACTAAATTCTAATATCATAGAATATTCCTCCTTTTTTTCTATTAATAGTATATGCTATTTTTTATATAAAATCAATGTTTTTACATATTTTATTTTTATTTTTTGAATTTTTTGTTCAAAATATACATTTATTTTATTGATTTTTTATTTTTTATGTAATTTATACATATAAAGAATTTAAAAATATTTAAAGCTTATTTCTTATGTGTAATTTTTTTCATAACTCATCTTTTCATAATATATTCAGTATAAAAATAAAACCAGTCAAAACTGGTTTAAAATTTTATATTACCGCTTATTATATTTTTAAAATATTTAAAATATAGTTCTATGAAATTACACTTTTTAACATCTTGATCTACTGTTAAATCTACTTCATTTATTATTTTTTTATTATTTAATACATATAGTTTACCTACTACATCTCCTACTTTTACCGGTAATTTTATTTCATCTAATTTTACTTGATATGTAGGATTTATTTCACCTTCTATTTTTTTATATAAAATATTTACATCTTTTATAGGTACTATATTTACCTCATCTATTGTAGATTTAAATATATTTACCTTATCAACTACACTTTCTTTAGATAATACTTTTTTTAATCCTACTGTAGCAAATGCATAATCTAACATACTACTTATTTCACTATTTCTAGTATTGCTATCAGGTTCTCCCATAACGGTTGCTATTACTCTCATATCATTTTGTTTCATAGTTGCAGTTAAGCAATATCCTGCTCCTTTAGTATATCCTGTTTTAAGTCCATCTACACCTTTTTTAAATCTTACTAATTTATTTGTATGTGAATATTACTATAATAAAAGGTATCAATTCTAACTGAAATGATACCTTTTATTATTTTACAAATCAATTAATTTTATTATGTCATTATTAGATATTCTTTTTATTATTAAATTAATGATTTAAAATTACATGTAACAATTCATCTTAGCTTATTAAGTTCTATAGAATATCTTTTAGCTTGTTGAAATGAATTTAATGAAGAATCATCAGATTGCTTTATTGATTTTTATTAAATTTTTGAGATTCAACTTTTTTATAGCATTTTTTTCCATCTTATGAAAAACTTTTGTTCTAAATCAGTCATTATTTGTCGCTTTTTTTAATAACTTTCCATTTCCCGTTTTTATCAGCACCAATTCTTTTAATATAATCATTGTCAACTAGATATTTTATATGATTTCTTATTGTTCTTGACGTAACTCCGAGTAAATTAGACATTTCATCTTGAGTAATATTTGGTCTATCAAGTATTAACCCTATTATTCCTTCTTGTACTGAAGTTAATTCTAAATCCGAATAATTTATTTCTTTTTTATTTGGTATATTATCATACTCAAATTCATTTTGATTATATTTAATACTAACTCTTATAAAATGTGGAAAAAAGTGATATATACTTTTATCATATTTTT
>CANQIV010000027.1 GCA_947624135.1 uncultured Bacilli bacterium
ATTTGTTTGTTTTTTCTCTTTCATATTTCCATTCCTTTCACTCTAATAGAAGCTTATCTCTTACTCTTCTATCTATATTAATAATACCACTTAAATCTATTTTTTACAAGTTTAATTTATAAAAAAATTTAGATTAATAATCTAAATTAATATAACTTTACAAATACACTTGTATCTTTAACTTTAAAGTTTTTATTTTTATAAAAATCTAATGCACTTAATCTTTGATTTCCAGATGTAATTTCTATATAATTAATTTTATTTTCTTTTACCATTTCTTCTACTTTTTCTAATAATTTTGATGCATAACCATTTTTTCTATATTCTTTAAGTACACCTAAATAAGATAGATGATAATATTTTTCATTTTTAATATATTCAATATGTTCTTCTACTACTACAGAAGCAATAATATTACTATTATCTTTTATTACTAGTATCTTATGTTTTCTCATAAGTTTTTCTACCATATCTATACTTGCTTCATAATCAAATGTTTCTTTTATAAAATTTATATAACTTTTAATATCTTTTTTCTTTAATGTTTCTACCATTTTATTCAACTCTCCTTTTTATATTTTAATCTAATATTTTATCTATTATATATCTTGGTCTTGCTTTAGTTTCATTATAGATTTTTCCAATATATTCACCAATTACACCTAAACATAAAATTTGAATTCCACCTATCATCCAAATGGAACAAATAATAAAATTAAAATTAGATACTGAATTTCCCATTATTTTTATAATTATGGAATAAATCATTGCGATAAAACTAATTAATAGTATTAAAAATCCTATAGATGTAATCATTTTAAGAGGTTTAACACTAAATGATGTAATACCATCTGTAGCAAACGATAACATCTTTTTTAATGGATATTTTGATTTACCTGCTACTCTTTCATTTCTTTCATAGTATGCGATATCTGTTTTATATCCTATTTGAGGTACTATACCTCTTAAGAAAAGATTAACCTCTTTATATTCACTCAATCCTATAAGAGCTCTTTTACTCATAAGTCTACAATCAGCATGATTAAATACTACCTCTACTCCCATACATTTCATAAGCTTATAAAAACTTTCTGCAGTAATTTTTTTAAAAATAGTATCTTTTTTTCTTGAGCTTCTAACACCATAAACTATATCAGCACCCTCATTATATTTTTTTATCATATCATCCATTACATTAATATCATCTTGAAGATCTGCATCCATACTTATACTTATATCACTATTATCTTTAGCGTACATTAATCCTGCAAGTAATGCATTTTGATGTCCTCTATTTCTAGATAAATTTATTCCTACATACATTTTATTCTCACTATGAATTTTTTCTATAATTTCCCATGTTTTATCTTTTGACCCATCGTTTACAAAAACTACTTTACTATTTTCACTAATAAGTTTTTTATCTATTAATTCTTTCATTTTTTTATCTAATTCTTTTTTGGTAAGTGGGAGAGCTTCCTCTTCGTTATAGCAAGGTATAACTAAATTTAATATTGTTTTACTCATACATCTTCCTTCTTTCTAAATAATATTGTAAATTCTATTATGAGTGTTGAAAGGGATATAACTATATATTCAAAATATGTAAAAATACCTCTTTGTTGTTCACATATTATTTCAAACATTAAATCTCCTTCTTCATCTATTTTATTTACTTTTAAATTACCTTCTCTATAATAATCATATTCTTTTTTATACGATATAACTGCTTCAATATTACTATCTATATTAGATGAAAGTTTAATACTATATTTACCTTTTTTATATGTTTTATCTAATTTAAATGTAGTATATTTTTTATTTTCAAAGTCACTTTCTTTAATATATTTCTCATATATTACGTTTCCTTTTTCATCTAATAATTCTAATTTTATTTCACTATTATCAATATTTTTATTTTTTCTAAATTGTAATTTTATTTGATTAAATTTACTGTTTAATTTTAATTCTTGATTAATTACTGTATCTTTATTTAACGATATATATTTTACTTTATTTGCTGTGGACTTTGCTACTAAATTTTCTCTTAAATCAGTACTTGTATATTTATTAAATCCTATTATAAGTAAAATAAGTGTCATTAAAGGTAAAATTATTTTTATATATTTATATAATTTAAATTTGTTTAAATTTATATTTAAATTATCATATGAATAACTAGATATTAAAATTAACCATGGTAGAAAAGACAAACCATATCTAGGACATACTTCCCAGATTAAATAAAATATTATTGCGCCAAATAAAGAAATTGCGATTATTGATATTTTTTTTGATTTGATTAATTTTTTTAATGATAAAATTGTAAGTACTAAGATTACTATTTTAGAAAATTGTAGCAAATAATTTATTACTATGTTTTTATCTTCAATTAAATATTTATAGGATGTATTATAATCTTTAACTAATTCTAAATATTTTTGATAACTATAATCTCCTTTACCCCAAACTACTACTAATTTTTCTATCATTAATTTACTTATTCCAAATACTCCAGATTTATTTAATCTCTCACCTATTACTTTTAAATTTGTTTTTACTTTTTCTTTTGGATTTTCAACTCCATAAGTTAATTTATAATCATCATGGTTATAATAACCATTTTTTTCTTCGTTTAATCCCATCATTATCCAATGTGTCATAGGAAATTCTTTTGTTTTATCTATATTAGTAAAAAATAAACTATCAATTTTATTTACACATATAATCATTACTATAACAGATAATAATATAGGTATTATATTTTTTATAGAATCTATTAATTTTTTAGTTATTAAAAGATAAATTATATAAGCAATTAAAATAAAAATACATACTGCTCTTATTTTATATCCTATAACAGCAACTATTCCAATTAATATTCCATATAAAATATTGTTTTTATTATCTTTATCTTTTTTTACTATTAAATATATTAAAATACTTGCAAGTGGTAAAACTAAAATATCAGTATAGTAATATGATACATATAAATAAAATATTGGAGATAATACACAAAATATTAAACTAATGAGTGCTTTATCTATATTAGATACTTTAAGTACTGTTTTATATGTAAAAAATGTACTAGTTGTTATACATAAACTTGAAAATAATCCAAATACTATATCACTATTTAATGGTATTTTTTGTATAACATAAAGTATAATTACTAAAAATCTATTATTTGGATATACTGAAAAATAATTGTAATTTAATATTTTACCATGATCATTTAAATTATTAATTTCAGTTAAAATATGTATTAAATCTACTTTAGGTACACTACTAATAATTTGTGAACTTATAAATAAAAGTATAAAATGTAATATTAATAAAATTATAACTATTACTTTTTTATATTTATCATCTTTTTTTAATAAGAATTTATATATTTTTATAAGTAGTAATAAGTATATTATAGAACCTATTATGAGTACTAATGGATTTAGATAATTACCACTCCTATTTATATAGAAGAATGTTGCACCTATAAGTGATATAGAAAAACAAATTATCATAAATACTAATATTACTTTATATAATGAATTAATTATTTTATTCATAACACACACTTACCTTTTTCCATAATATTATAACAAATTTTTTTTATTTATACTAGGTTATTATATTTCATAAATTTATACGTAAACTATTTACTCCTATATCAAAATAATTTTCATTTAGTTTTATTTTTTTATAGTTATATATATACATTAAATTATCTTTAATTTCTATTTTATATTTATTACTTAATCTATCAATTAAGTAACCATTATTTTTATTATATTTTTTTAACATATTATATTTACATACCATTACTTCTGGATATGAATTTATTATTACCTCTAGATTAGGATTACACACATATCTTTTTTTATAATTTGATATTAAGTTTTTTATTTGGTTAAAATTTAATTCATATGATAAGGTTATTTTTTCAACACCCAAACTATGTAGAAAAGCAACAGAGTATGAATTTGTAACATTAAGTGAAAAATCTGTATCTACATTTTTATATTTATAGACGCTTCCAAGTTCACCTACTAATAATTTAATATTATAATTTTTTAAATGTTCTTGAACTCTATTAAGTTTAAGTATGCATTTTTTATTGTTTATTTTATTAAATTCTTCAATATTATCTATATATATTGTATCGAATTTATCTTTAACTTTTAAATATTGTTCATAAGTATTTATAAGTACACTTTTTTTATTTTCTTTTTTAAAATCTTTTACATTTATTTTATATTCACACTTTTTATAATTAGATTTATATATTCTTTTTTCATTTAAACAATTTATAGTTTTTCTTCTTAATTCATTTAACTTAGAGGTTGGAACAAATATATTATCATCTTTTTCTATTTTAATGTTATCAAATTTATATATAGTATCTCCTAATCTAATTAATTGTTCTTTTATTTGTTCTGGTGTTGTTTCATTTTTGATAGATTTTTCTACTACATAATCACTTACAATTTCTACTACATTTATATTATCATCGATTATTAATTTAATAGGTTCACCTATCTTTAATATACATTTACCATTAATACTAATTTTTTTACTATTTTTTAGTTTTTCTTTTATTTCTTTTAATTGATTATAGTCAGTAGTTTTAACAACAATACTATTTTTTTCTACGTTTGATTTTATAGGAATACTTATTATATCATTTGATTTTGCGCAATTAAGTTTAATACCATCTTTATAAATTGCGTTAATAGTTGTACCAATGTCATTTCTTCCTATTATTCTTATACCATCATTTATATTTAATTTATCTGTTAATTTTATAATTGCTTTAGAGTTTTTATAATCTAAAACTTTTCCAATTTCTATACCCATATGATTTGGTCTATAAGTATTTACATAAGAATCATTTTTTTCATTAAATAAAAATCCTTTAGTAAATTCTCTATTAAATATTTTTTTTATTTCTTTTATATCTTCATCTGTTATTTTGGTTTTTCCAAAATTCACATAGTTATCAATAGCCTTGCGATATATACTAGTAATTAAGTATACGTATTCTGGTCTTTTCATTCTACCTTCTATTTTTAAACTATTTATATGCATATCGATTAATTTAGGTATATTTTCTAATGTATTTAAATCTTTAGTACTAAGTAAATATTTGTCTTTTTCTTTTAGTTTTCCATCTATTTCTAAACTATATATTTGTCTACAACTTTGTGCGCATGTTCCTCTATTACCGCTTCTTTTTCCTATCATCGCACTCATTAAGCATTGTCCAGAATAACTCATACAAAGTGCGCCGTGAATAAAAATTTCAAGTTCTATATTTGTTTTTTTCTTTATTTCATTTATAAGTTCAATAGATGTTTCACGAGCAAGGACTACTCTTTTTATTCCAAGTTTTTCGCATAGTTTTACACCTTCTAAATTATGAATGTGCATTTGTGTTGATGCATGTATTTCTAAATTAGGATAAGTTTTTCTTATGTAATCTATCATACCTATATCTTGCATTATAACTGCATCTACTCCTATTTTATGTATAAAATCAATATAGTCTAGAAAATAATCTATTTCGCTATCGTATATTAATGTATTTACTGTTATATATACTTTTACACCATATAAGTGGCTTAAATTTACGGCTTCGATTAATTCTTCACGTGAAAAATTAGAAGCAAAGCTTCTAGCACCAAAATTTTTACCTGATAAATATACTGCATCACATCCTGCATTGATAGCCGCAAGTAAACAATCCATGTTACCTGCTGGAGCAAGTAGTTCTGGCATAAACATCACCTAAATTATTATATCATTTATTTGAATATTCATAAATAAAATTTTTATATTATTGTTATTTCTAGTAGTATTTTGAAATTAAAAAAAGCCTAGATAGGCTTATTTAAACTTTTATTTAATTATTAAAAAATTTATTAAATTGATTTTCTTCATCTTTTAAAATTTCTTTAGTTAATTCTTCTCGTGAATCTTTTTGTTTTTCTGATATTGCAGAAATAAGTTTTATTGATTTACCTTTTTCTACATAAATAAAGTTTGGAGCAAAAATTCTCTTTTCTCCTACTGATACTTTATTTCCATCTGAATCAGTTAAAGTATAATCGCCTAAGACATTATCAAAATATTTTAATAAATCTTTATAACCTTCTCCACCTTCAAAAACTACCTCAGGTTCTCCATCATCGTTTAATTTGTAAGTATCTCTCAATATTTCAACATGATCTCCATCCCAAATATCTACATAATAAATTGTGTTAATATTATTTTCTTTAGCTACTTTAATAGCTCTTTCAATAACACTCCTACACCATGGACAATAAGAAGAGCCAAAGTACACATAAAATGTTTCATTATTTTCTATTTTCTCTACAATTTCTTCTCCTGTTGCATATATAAAAGGATTATCTTTTGGTATAGATAAAGTTCTATGTTCTAATCCTCCAGAATTAGTAACACCATTTATTGTTTCATATTCTTCTTTAAATTTTATTGCATCTTTTGTTGGTTCATTTCCACATCCTGTTACACATAAAATAACTAATCCTATTACAAATAGTGAAAATATTGTTTTTTTCATTTGCATTTCTCCCTCCACAATTATAATTATACATGTAAATATAACAAATAACTATAACGTGAAAGTTGAAACATCTCAACTTTAGGTTGAAATATCTATTTACAATTTTCTTCTAGTACTAAAGGTATAGAATAAAATGTTGTTTGATTTTTTTCATCTGTTGCTTTTATTTCTAAAATTAGAGCATTTTCTTTATACATTTTACAAGTAGTAGAATAATGGTCTACATTAAATTTAACTTTTTTTAAAAATTCTTCAAGCGTTATATTACTATCACTATATTTATAACTATCTATCTCATTTTTTGTTGTACCATCAACCTCATAGAAGCTACATTCAATTTCTTTATATTTTGTTTGATTATCTTCACCACAATAAGTAATATTTGAAATATAAATTGAGGTCTTAGAATTATCATAAGCAATGCTTCCAGATAATTCAAAATTATCACAAGTTGTTTTAATTGTTTTAAATTGAAAGTTATCATTATTAGTATTTTGTCTTTTAGTATTAAAAATAATCACACATAAACTTATAATAATAAGAACAAGGAACGCTATTACGATAAAGAAAATTTTGTGTTTATTTTTTTTAAGGATTTTTTTATCATTTAATAATTCATTAATATCTTTATTATAATCTTTACAAATTTCTTTTAAAATAGAGATGTCAGGAATGTTTTTACCATTTTCCCATTTGCTTACTGCTTGATAAGTAACTCCATATTTTTCACCAAATTTTTCTTGACTTAATTTATCTTTCATCCTTACATCTTTAATAAATTCACTAATTTTATCTTGATTCATACCTCACCTCTATTCAAGGAATCTACAAATTACTATTTATTTTTTTATGTCATATATAAAAATTTAAAAGTATACTTTAATCAAATATTTTTTTTAATTATTGTATATGAATAACTTTCATCAATTAAATTCATTATATCATTATCAGAAATAGTATTATCTAATATAATTGTAATCCAATTTTTTTTATTCATATGATATGCAGGATAAAATCCTTTTTTTGTTAATAATTTTTCTATTTTTAGTGGTTCTAATTTTATATTAATTATTTCTATTTCTCCATTAAAATTTTGTTCTATTTTGCTTTTATCAATATTCATTATTATAGAATACCACTTGTTATTATTTTTAAAAACCCCATAAAATGGAAACTTGTCCCATTCAAAATTTGGCTCATCACCATATTTTTCTTTTATTAATTTAGCTATTCTATTAGATTGATCGTATATAAAATTTTCTTCTTCAAAACATTTATTTTTAATATCTTCTAATATTTTTTTATATTCATCTAAAACTTGATTTTTAAAAAGACCTGTATTATTTTCTATACGAAAATTAGTATATTCATCTTTAGTTATTAAATCATAAATTTTACCTTTAACTATTCCAGTATCATTTATTTTGATATCTACTCTAAAGGTATCATTCATAATGTTTTTTTTATATTCATATAAATTTTTATTTTTTTTAAATCCATATTCAAGTATTTTATTAAAATTTATTTTTGTTTTTACAAATATTTTTTCTTCGATTGTCATTATATTCTCCTAAAATTACTTTTTGTAATTTATATATTTTTGCATAGAAAAAAGAGTAATGAAATTAATGTACTAAAGTACCAATTTCTTCTCCTTCAATTACCCTAAGTAAATTTCCTTTTTTATTCATATTATAAACAATTATTGGTATTTCATTATCCATACATAAACTCATAGCTGTTGAATCCATAACATTTAATTTTTTATTTAAAACATCTATGTAAGTTATTTCATCTATTTTTTTAGCATCTTTATCTTTTTTAGGATCTGATGTATAAATTCCATCTACATTTGTTGCTTTTAAAACTATATCAGCATTTATCTCAGCGGCTCTTAAAGCAGCTGCAGTATCTGTTGAAAAGAAAGGGCTTCCTGTTCCACATCCCATAACAACAATTCTTCCTTTTTCCATATGTCTTTCCGCTCTATTTTTTATATAAAACTCTGCTATTTGTCTCATTTCAATTCCAGTTTGAATTCTAGAGTCAACACCTAGTTGTTTAAATGCATCATTTATTGCAAGTGCGTTCATAGCAGTAGCTAACATCCCAATATGATCAGATGTACAGTGATCCATGTGTTTATTAGATCTACCTCTCCAAAAATTTCCTCCACCAACTACTATTGATATTTCAACGTTTGTCTTTTCATATACATCTTTAATTTCTGAACAAATTTCTAAAACTCTATCAAAATCGATTCCCATTTCTTTTGAACCTGATAGAGACTCTCCACTAAGTTTTAATAATACGCGATTATACTTTTTCATAACTACCTTCTTCCTATATTTATTTTACCATTTATATTATGTCTTGTAAATTATTTTTTTATTATAGTTTTATTTTTATTTAAAATTTATTAAAAAAAATGTATTTATTCAAGTACATTTTCATCTAAATTAGTTATTTTATATCCTTTAGATTTAATATAAATAATTATTGTTGATAATTCTTTTTTCAATTGTGAATTAGTTTTTAAAGATAATAATGAACCAGATTCTAATTTGCTTTTTATATCTAATAGTGGTGTATTTGAAGATATAATTGTTGGCATTATAATATAATTTCCTTTTACTTTACAAGCTTCTACATTTGATTCATTTTCTTCTTCTAAATAACAATAATTATTTTTATTTTTCATATCTTTAAGTGTTATATTTATAAGTTCAAAGTCATAATCACTATAATCATCCATTAATATTCCTACATTATGTCCCATTTTTATCATATCTTCTACTATATTTTTATTATTTTCAAACCAAATTTTATCTAAAAAAAATGTAGATTTTATATTATAATTATTTATAATATTTAATATACTATCTATGTTATCATTTGCACTTACTTTAAATATAAGGCTTACCATTCTTTTACTTGGATTTCCTTTTATTATATATTTATCTTTATTATTTGTTAAACTTATTTTAGGTTTAGTATAGTCATAAACATATAAATTTTCATGGTAGTATCCATTAATTTTCATATTTTTATAACTTTTATTTATATTTACTTTTCTACCATTTATACCTGAAATAATTGTATTATCGTTTATAATAGCATCTACTGCATCTGATTTATATTTGTCACAGTTTTCTTTTATTTGAATCATTATTTCATCTAAATCATTAACTACTATAGCTGTTTTTTCAGTCACAAAAAAACTAAAACATGTTAAACTAATTAGGCCTATTATTTGAAAAAACTTTTTCATAACTTCACCTAATTAATTATATGTTTAGTTATAATTTATATACTAATTTAAATCTTTTAATTCATCTAGTACAAATTTACCATTTTTACGAATTAATACATCGTCAAAGTATATTTCTCCGCCACCATAATTTTCTGTTTGAATAAGTACTAAATCCCAATGTATACTTGAAATATTTCCATTATCACAATCTTCATAACATCTACCGGGTGTAAAGTGTAAACTACCCATTATCTTTTCATCGTATAATATATCACCCATAGGATTTATTATTTTTGGATTAAATCCAAGTGAAAATTCACCTATATATCTCGCACCCTCGTCTGTATTAAAAATTTCTTTTAATTTATCATTGTGTTCTGAGGTAGTACAATTTATAATTTGACCATCTTTAAATTCTAATCTAATGTTATTGAATATATTTCCTTGATATGGACTTGGTGTATTATATGTTATAACTCCATTTACTGAATTTTTTATAGGTGCGGTATAAAGTTCACCATCTGGGATATTTGCAGTTCCACAACAAGGAATTGCTGGCATACCTTTTATACTAAATGATATATCTGTATCAGGTCCCACTATTCTTACTTTATCAGTTTTTTCCATGAGTTTTTTAAGTGGTTTTACTAATTCTTCCATTTCTTCGTAATTTACGTTCATAACATCCATTGAAAAATTATAAAATTCATCATAAGTCATGTGTGCTTTAAAAGCATCTATTAATGAAGGATAATTAAGTAATACCCATCTTCTTTTGTTTATTCTAATATCGTCTATTTCTTGAGATTTGCTTCCTAATTCTTTTCTTATTTCTTTATCTATATTTTTATCTTCATATTCATTTTCTGTATAACAAATTCTTATAAAACAATCAAAATTATCTACCTCGTAAGTTTTCATTTTAACCATTTCAGTTATAGTTTTACTATCAGCTTTTTCCATTATTAAAGAATTTAATTCATTATCAAGTAATTTAACAAATGGGATACCCTTATTTTCATAAATATCTTTAATTAAGCATTTAATAAGTGGATTACATTTATTGCTTTCATATTGAATTAATACTCTATCTCCTTCTTTAACTTTAATTGAATAATTGACTATTGTTTTACTTAATTTTTTTATTCTCTCATCCATATTATCACACTATTCCTTTCTTTACATATTATAACATGAAAGGAGTTTTTTATGTATAATTATAATCAAATTCCACAAAATTATAATCAATTTCAGATGAATTCTAATAGACAAATGAGACCTATGAATAATCAAAATAGACTTATTGGTGGTGGATTTCTTGGACCATTTATACTTGGTGGGATAACTGGAGGTTTAGTATCACCTTTCTTCTATGGCAATGCTGGATATGGAAGACCATACTATAACAATTATTATTATGGATATCCACCTTATTATGGACCATATTATAGATAAAAACAGCATTAGCTGTTTTTTTATTCAAACTGTTTTAAAATATTCATAAAGCAATCTGGAAGCTCTGATGTAAATTCCATATATTTTTTTGTAGTTGGATGTGTAAAACCTATTTCTTTTGCGTGAAGACACTGTCCACTGTCATCGATAAGTTTTCTACCACCATAAACAGGATCGTTTACAACAGGATGTCCTATATAATTCATATGGACTCTTATTTGATGAGTTCTTCCTGTTTCAAGTTCAAGCTCTATTAGGGTTGCATCTTTATATCTTTTAAGTACTTTTAAATGTGTTTTAGCATGTTTACTATTTACACTAGTAACACACATTTTTTTTCTATCGTTAACATCTCTTCCAATAGGTGCATCTATGGTTGCGGTATCTTCTTTTATTACTCCCCATACTAATGCGACATATTTCCTATGAGTTTTTTTATTTTCAAGTTCATTAGCAAGTATTTCATGACTTTTATTATTTTTAGCTACCATTAAAAGTCCTGTTGTGTAAGCATCTATCCTATGAACTATTCCCGGTCTAAATTCACCATTAATATTACTTAAATTCTTTGAATGATATAAAAGTGCATTTACAAGTGTACCATGACTATTTCCAACTGCTGGATGTACGACCATTCCATTTGGTTTATTTACTACAAGTACATCATCATCTTCATAAACAATATCAAGAGGTATATTTTCTGGTTCTAAACTCATTTCTTCTTCTTTAAATTCGCCTATATTGATGGTATCTCCTTCTTTTAAAATATAACTATTTTTAACTTTTACACCATTTACAAGTATAATACCATCCTTTAACATCTTTACAATTTTGCTTCTACTATAATCTATTTTACTACTTAAGTAAGAATCTATTCTTTCTCCCTTTTCACTTACAACTATTTCCATAAATCTTCACCTATATTAGTTATAAGTATAATTATTATAGAAATTACTATACAAACATCTGCAAAGTTGAATATTGGAAAATTATATCCCATTATTTTAAAACTTAAATAATCTATTACATATCCACGAAATATTCTATCTATTAAATTACCAAGTATTCCACCTATTAAAAGAGCAAAAATCATCGTATATTTGTAATTTAAATATTCTATTTTTTTTATAAAGAAACTAATTATTACTACTACTAGTATTCCTATTACTATAAATAACCATCTATTTCCAGATAGTATACTAAAAGCTCCACCTGTATTATGAACTAAATCTATACTAAAAAAGTTAGGTACTATTACAAATGGTTTTTGAAATAATACTTTACTACTTAAATATATTTTTAAAAATTGATCTACTACTATAATCCAAATACTAAGTAAATATACATTTATTAAATTTTTTTTCATATTAACTCCTTTATTCATACATTATTGTTTTATATTACCGAGTGTTACTGAAAGGTTAGAATTTTCATCTAAATTAGTTTGTGGTAATACACTTTGACTAGTTACATAACCAAAACCTTCAAATGAGCATTCAATATTAGTAAGTTCACATAATTTCATTACATCATATCTAGACCAATTAGTAATATCTGGCATTATAAAGTTTTTATTGTTTGTAAGTAAAAATACTTTATCATTTTGAATTAAATTATAATCTTTATTTGGGTATTGGCTAATTATTTTATCACCATCTCCAAGTATTATTGCTTGAACTTTTTTAGTTTCTAACTCTTTTTTTACTTCTTCTGTTGATTTATTTATATATGATGATGTTTTTATTAAAATTTCTTTTGAATCATTATTTTCTACTGTCATATTTTTATATTTAGAAATATTTTTTACTAATTCTTGTATTTTACCATTAAGTACTACGCTCGAATTGTGATTTGGTTTTTTTACTGCTGCATATATGATTATTTCTGGGTCATCTTTTGGATACATAAGTGCGAGAGAAATTATATAATCATTTGGACCAGTTAAATATCTACCATTTTCTGAAATTTGTGCGGTTCCTGTTTTTCCTATTAGATTGTATCCATCTAGATTATACATTCGTCCTGTACCACCATCACCTGATATAACACTTTCCATTAAATCTTTTATTTTTTTTACTGTCTCATCACTTACTAATTTTTCACTTTTTTCTATTTCTGTTTTTATTTCTGTATTAGTTTCTTTATCGACTAATTTATCTATTATATGCGGTTTTACCATAACGCCATTATTTGCGATTATTGAGAGCGCTTGCAACTGTTGTATCGCTGTAGTAGCAATACCTTGACCATATCCAGCAGACATTAATTCTGTATCATATTTAAATGAAATATCACCACTATATTCATTAGATAATTCTATTCCTGTTTTTTTATTAAATCCATATTTTTCGAAGCAATCTTTAAGTTGTTGCTTTGATAAATAATCTTTTATTATGTTTATAGCACCAACATTTGATGAATATTTAAATCCTGTATCGTAATTTATATATCCCCAACCTGATGGAACCCAGTCGTGCATAACGGTACCATCTTCAAATGTATATGAACCACTTAAATATTGTTTTTCTCCATCATATTTACCTGTTTCAAGGGCGCACATATATGTATATATTTTCATAACGCTTCCTGGTTCATAAGCGTAAGAAACTAAAGGATTATTGTATTCCATATTACTTGGTAAACTATTAGGATTATAAGATGGACTTGTCGCACTTGCAAGTATGCTTCCACTTTTAGCGTCCATTACTGATATTATAGCCCACTCAGGAGAATATTCATTGCTTATGTTAGTTATTTCATCTTCTGCAAATCTTTGTATATTTGAATCGAGTGTCAAATATATATCGTAGCCATCTTTTGCTTCTACTCTTTCTTCTGGTGTATCAGGTATTTTATATCCATATTTATCTCTTTGATATATTATATATCCATCTACACCTTGTAATTTAGAATCATATTTATTTTCAATTCCTAATTCACCTACTATAGTGGTATCAAGCGTTTTAAAATTATTTCCTTTTGTTACATTTATAACTATATTATCTAATGGATCATTATTTGTTTTTATCATGAGGATACTTGTTCCTTCTTTTAATCCTGTAACTTGTTTATCATTAACGTGTGCGACCTCATCATTTGTTAAGGTTAAAGTAACATTTTCATAATTTTCAAAGTAAGAATTATAGTAATTATATAAATCGTAAGTTTCTCCTACTTTAATATTTATTCGTGTATATTGTTTTGAATAACCTAATATGTATGAAGCAAAATTTCCATTTGGATAATATCTTCTTACTGTTTCAACAAATGATATTCCTGGTAAATTTAATTCTTCGATAGCAAGTTTAGTAAGTTCTGTTAAATTTTTACCAACTGTACCAAATTCAACTTGTTTTGAATGTTTATTTAATCTTTCTAGGATATAACTATAATTTTCTTCTCCTAATATACTTGATAATTTAGTTGCAGTATATTCTTTATCTACTACATGTTGAGGATTTTTTTCATCTATAGTTCTAGATGAATCGAGATATGCGATAAGCGTATATGTTGAAATGTTTTGAGCAAGAACATCTCCTTCTACATCATATATAGTTCCTCTTTTAGCAGTTAAAACAGAGGTTACTGTATTTCTATTTTCAGCAAATTGTCTCATATTTATTCCATATACATTTTTTGATAAGCCTAAATAACAAAATTGAATAAATAAAAGTATAACAAAAAATGTGAATATACAAAAATAAATTAATGGAACATTTAATGTCCTTGCTTTACGCTTCATAGTCTCACCATAATAATTATATCATATAAATTTTTAATTTAAAAGGAAAAAATTAGAGTTAAATTTCTCTAATTAAAACTATATAACTTGAAATATGTAAAATTTTAAATATTCTGTTTCAGGTACATTAATTAGTATTGGATGATCTGGAGATTGTCTTCTTTCTTCTATTAGTTTAAGTTCAACGCCAGCTTCTATACTAGCTTTTTTTAACATATCTAAAAATATACTTGGAGTTGCGAAAGAAGAACAGGATGCTGTAGCAAAATATCCACCTCGTTTTATTTTCATCATTGCTTTTTTATTTATTTCTTTATATCCGTAAATAGCATTTTTTAATGTTTTTCTAGATTTTGTGAATGCGGGAGGATCTAATATTATAAAATCAAATTCACCCTTTTTTATATTATCTAAATAATCGAATACATCGCTTACTACGTAATTCATTTTATCTTCTAAATTATTTAATTTTGCATTTTCTTTTGTCATTTCTATAGCGCTTTTTGATATGTCAAGAGCAGTTGATGTAATTGCGCCACCTTTTATAGCGTTAAATGAAAATGAACCTGTATGAGTACAACAATCAAGTACTTTTTTATTGTTAGCTATTTTTCTTATTGCTAATCTATTCTTCTTTTGGTCTAAAAAGAAACCTGTTTTTTGACCGTTTTCATAATCTACTTTATATTTAATACCATTTTCTTCTATAATTACTATTGTATTAGTTATTTTTTCATTTTTATAATAATATTTTTTATAAGTATCCATTCCTTCTTTAATTCTTATAGTTGAATCATTTCTTTCATATATTGCATTTATTTCTATATTATTTTCTTTTAAAACATTTAAAAGTTCATTAAATATAATATCTTTTCTAATATCAATTGCGAGTGATAAAACCTCACATACGAGAACATCGTTAAATTTATCTACTGTAAGTCCTGGAAATCCATCTGCTTCACCAAATATTAATCTGAAAGCATTTAAATCTTCCTTATCCATAACTTGTAATCTATAATTAAGTGCATACTCTATTCTTCTTTTCCAAAATGAAGAATCTATAGTATCGTTTGAATTTCTCGATATAATTCTTATTCTTATTTTTGAATTATCATTTATAAATCCTGTTCCTAAATATTTATTTTTGGTACTATAAACATCTACTATATCTCCATTATTATAATTATTATCTACATTAATTATTTCTTCATCAAATATCCAAGGATGATTATTTTTTACACTTTCTTCACCCTTTTTAGTTATTGTTACTTTTATTTTTTCCATATTTTTTTCTATATTATACTAAATATAGTTCCTTCCCTTGTATCTTTAAGAATAATACCTTTTTGTTCTAATTCTTTACGTATTTCATCTGCTTTATCATACTTTTTATTTTTTTTATAATTTATTCTTTCTTCTATTTTCTCATTTATGTATTTAATTAAATCATCATCTAATTTTTCTTTTTCTAATAAGTCTAAACTAAGTACTTTATCAAAATCTTCTATCAAGTAAAGTTTAGTATTATTATTCATATCACTTTTTATAACATCATAAAGTATTGTAATAGCATTTGCAGTATTTAAATCGTTTTCAAGTTCTTTTTTGAATTTGTCTTTATATTCTTTAACCTTTACATCATCAATATAACTATTATCTTTTTCTATATTTTTAATTTTATTTTTTATTTTTTTATAAGCCATCTCAGCTGATGATAAATTTTCATAAGAAAATACTAATTGTTTATGATAATGTGAATTTAAGCAAAATAATCTATAACTTAAAGGATTATATCCTTTTTCTTCTAAAAGTGATATTGTTAAAAATTCGCCTTTTGATTTACTCATTTTACCTGTTGAATCATTTAAATGTTCTGGGTGAAACCAAAAATTACACCACTTATGACCTAAATAACTTTCTGTTTGTGCGATTTCATTTGTATGATGTGGGAATATATTATCTACCCCACCACAATGTATATCTAAATATTCGCCTAAATATTTAAGTGAAATACAAGAACATTCTATATGCCAACCTGGATAACCTACACCCCAAGGAGAATCCCATTTAAGTTCTTGTGAATCAAATTTAGATTTTGTAAACCATAAAACAAAGTCTGTTTTATTTTTTTTATTTTCATCTATTTCAACATCATTTCTTACTGCTTCTTTTAATGATTCTTCTGTATGATTTGTTAAACTATAATAATTATCAAGTTTTGATGTATCAAAATATACATTACCACCTTTAAAATATGCATATCCATCATTTTCTAATTTTTTTATTACTTTAATATATTCATCTATTTGTGTAGTTGCAGGAACTACTGTATCTGGCCATTTTATATTTAATTTATCACAATCACTTTTAAATTTATCTGTATAATATTTAGCTATTTCAAGCACTGATTTATGTTCTCTTTTAGCGCCTTTAAGCATTTTATCTTCGCCAGTATCCGCATCACTTGATAAATGTCCTACATCTGTTATGTTCATACATCTATTTACTTTGTAACCGATATAGTTTAAAGTTTTTTCTAAAATGTCTTCCATTATATAAGTTCTAAGATTACCTATATGAGCATAATGATATACAGTAGGTCCACATGTATACATTGTTACATTTTCTTTATCTCTTGGTTTAAATTCTTCTATTTTTTTAGTTAATGTATTATATATTTTCATTTTATCACGTCCTATTTTATTATATCATAGTAAAAAGAAAAATAGTATTATTCACACTATTTTTCTTTAACTTTTGGATTTTCTTCTGTTTCACTTAAATCTTCAAAATCAACTTTTTCACATTCACCTGTTACTACATTTTGAATATGTTGAATTGATTCTTCTACATTAGATTCAGATTGTTTTATATAATCTTCCATATATTTTACATCAGGTAATTTAGAAAGTGTATACTTAATTGTTTCATTGTTTATTAATTGTACACTATCACTTACCTCTTGATAAATAATTGTATATTCTTTATTTTTACCATTTTCATCTTCATATTTATAAACTGTATCTTGTTTTAAGATATATTTATAAATATTTTGGAAATATGGATTATTAAATACTTGTGAAAAATCTGCATCATCTGTTATTGTTTTTCTTGCCATTAATGAGTTATACTCTACAAAGTTCATAGAAATTTCATCTATTGTACCTGTACTTGTTTTAGCATACTCATCTATTAAAAAGTCTGAAAATACAATTATTTTATCTTGGTTTTTGAAATTATATTCATTTATTGAATCTATTGCAAGCATAGTATCTGTCATTTTAGAGTCATCATATCCACCTAATATTTCTCTTTTATCTTTGGTTGCTACTAAATCAGAATTTAAATATTCTAAGTTTATATAATTAATTAAATCTTTAGAATCACCACTTGATAATTTAACTTTTTCATTTAATAAATTACTTGCGCTTTCATATTTATTATTGAAAACAGTATTTACATCAATAATAGATTTTTCATCCATTAGGTTATTTAAAATTTCTAACTTAGTCATTATGTATGCTTTACTATTTTGATCATTAGTTCTTCTATCCATTTTTGAATATTCTTCTTCTTTTATATTATTTCTTGAATAATAAGCACCTACTCTTGCATAAGTACTAGCGATAACTCTAGAAGAAAAACTTAAATCTCTAATTTCAAATTCGAATTCATCTATAGTTATAGAATCTTCTTCAACAAATAATTTATATAATTTATCAAAGTTTTCATTTATATCTTTACCATCTATAATATTTTTAGTTATATTTTCTATATTAGATAGTATTTTTTTATCATCAGCATTTACTACAATATCACTAGTTGTTATTATTTTATTTTCAGTTATCATATAATTTTCTAAAGCATCTACTAATGTATTAAAGTCAGACATCATATTATTTGAATCGATTTTATTTTTAAAATTTGAGATTACATCTGCATTTACTTTTCCATTTTCATCTTCTTTAGCAAGTTCATCTAAATCGATTATTATTGCAGAATTTAATATTACGTCTTCATTCATATCTTTAAATATAGTTTTAATTTTTGATTTTGTTGTATCTATTAATTCAGTTTCTTTTTCATATAAATTAGCGCTTCCAACAGTAGTACCTTCTATATCACTATTAGTGCTTTCTACATTGTTTTCACTTTCAAGTGTACTTGTAATACTTTCTACACTTTCTGTTGTTTCAGTAGTTTTATTACCTGAACAACCTGTAAATAAACTAGACATAGCTAAAACACTAGCAAGTGATATTTCTTTAATTTTTTTACTCATTTTTTTATCAAATAGATATTTTTTCATACTAATTCCCCCTTGATTGACGTATATAATAACATTTTTTCTTTTGTTTGTCAAATTCAACATTTTTAATATAAGTAGTGTTGAAAAAGGATTGTCATAACAACAATTCCTATAATTTTTCTATTTCTTCTATACTTAATCCAGTAGCTTTACTTATTTTATCTATTTCTATACCTAAATTTAATAGATTTTTCGCTATTTCAACAGATTTTTGTCTATTTGCATCTTCTATAGCTTCTTCTTTTTCTATTTCGCTTTGCTTAATTGCTTCTGCTACTGCTTCTTCTTTTTCTATTCTAGCTAACTCTCTTTGGTGTAACTCATAATCATACGCTCCTATAACATCTTCCTCATTTACATACTTCTTATATTGTTTACCAATTTCTTCCAATTCTTCATTACTATTAGCTATATAATCTACCTCTTTTATTGTAAGGCCTGTTATTTGAGAAATAAGATTATTATCAAAATTTTTCTTTAACATATTTCTTGCTATTTCAACAGATTTTTGTCTATTTGCATCTTCTATAGCTTCTTCTTTTTCTATTTCGCTCTGCTTTTTTGCTTCTTCTAATGCTTCTTCTTTTTCTATTCTAGCTAACTCTCTTTGGTGTAACTCATAATCATACGC
>CANQIV010000028.1 GCA_947624135.1 uncultured Bacilli bacterium
TTCGCTTTTTCTTCTGTCATTTTTTCATATTCTTTATTATCTATACTTTTCATAATCACAAACCTCCTAAATGATTAATAATATAATTATATTATAATTTTAAAAAATTAACTGAAATTTGTTAAAATTAGTTAGTTTTATGATATATTATTAGTAGTGATGGATATTATCATATCACAAGAGAAAGAGTTGTAGATAACTACGTCACTCGCACTATTGACGAATCTGTTCGAACTTAATATAAAAAAGATGACCCTTAGTTAGTTTTGATATATTTGTCAAAATAGCTAGGGAAGTTAATGATTTTATCAAAACAAAATAATTTTATAGGAGGGACTAATTTATGGTAGTAGAAAAATATTATAATGATTATGGATTATTCGACATTATAATAAAAGATACAGATAAAGTTTTATCTGTATCTTTAAGAGGAGATGATCACGATATTTCATGTAATTATGATAGTTTTGAAAAAATTTCAGAAATTTCATTTGATATTTTAAAGGAAGAAGAGGAACTATACCCAATTTTTGAAAAATTATATAATAATATTGTAAGTGGTAATCTTTTAAATGGTGATTTAAATGATTCAAATACTTTAGCGTATATGGAATCTCAACGAAACTATTCATGGTATAGTGATATTGTTGATAATGATGGTATAACTATTATATCTGATGCAACACCTGTTACATGCCCTAATATATTAAAAATTATAAAAGAATTAGATAGAATAAAATTAGTATTTACACAAGAAGATGGAAAAAAAATAGGAATTCCTAAAAATCCTTTTCGTATAAATATCCATGTACGTCAATCAGGTTCTAAACTTTATGATTTTTGCATTCCTTTTAAAAATTTATATAAAGATTTACAAAATGTAACAGAAAAAAATATCAATGATGTAAATAAATTGAAGATACTTAAAAGTTGTAAATAACCTCTGCACTCGTATCAGATTGATTGATACTCAGAAAAATGTGAATAAAAATAGAAAACGTACTTGATAAAAGTGCGTTTTTATGTTATGATGTATTTGTCAAGGAAACTTGCATAAAATAAAAAAGGAACATTCAATATCGCATGTTGAGTGTTGCCAAAAGATTGGTTTCACCTAATTCAAAGCAGTTGAGTTAGGTGATTTTCTTTTATATTAAAACTATAAATAGTAATAATACTAATAGGAAGATAAGAATGATTAAAGATAGAATTAAAAAATCCTTCTTATTCATACTATCGCCTCCCTTCTTCATGAAGTTTGACAATCACCCAACTATTAAATGTTCCAAATTAATTATATCAAACATTTGTTCTTGACATGATGCTTTTATATTAAATTTTGACAATTTAGAAAACACACTTGCATATTGACAAACCAATATGAGTTTGATTTTTTTATAAGTAAAAATAGAAAACGTACTTGATAAAATTTTATTTTTATTTTATTGCTTTTCTAAAATATTTATAATAAATTTTGCTATACGCATTAAAAAATATAAAAGTTTTGTATAACTTTTTTATTTTGAACCAATATAAAGTAGGAGGGAAAAGTTTATGAAAGAAACTTATGACGTAGTACCAAATATTATAAGTGGTAAAGATTTAGATTATTTAAGTGATATGTTTAATTGGAATTATGGTGCGTATAAAACAACTTTAAATGCACAAAATAGTGTGAATAATGAAGAATTAAAAAGTGTGCTTTCTAAAGCAACAAATATTTTTCATAGTTCAATGACAAAAATTTTAAATATTTTAAATAATGGAGGTAGCAATGAATAATAATAAAATAAGCAACCCAAAAACAGAGGTACCTAAAGGAACTAGTATTAACGATAAAGATTATATGAATTCTCTTTTAAGTTGTTTAAAAGAAATGGTTAAAAATTATGCTATAGCGCTCACAGAATCTAGCAATGAAACCTTATATAATCAATATAAAGAAATGTTTGATACATATTCTAACTTACAAAGAGAAGTATTTGAAGAAATGTTTAGAAAAGGTTGGTATTCATTAGAACAAGCAGAAGGTCAAAAAATAAATAATAAGTATCAAATGTTAAATCAAGAATTTTTAGATTTAAGTGAAAATAATTAAAGATGATGAAAATCGTCTTTTTAGTTTAAAATCTTATGATTTTGTTATATTTTGTTGTATAATATAAATATAGGTGTCGTTATGAATAGAAAAAATGATTTAATAAAAATAAAAGAAAAATATGGTGAAAATATGATGCATTATTGTCGTATGATGTTTTCAACATTGCTCGATAAAGGTATATTATACGATTTATTGTCATCTAAATTTGCTCATTCCAAATTTTTATATGATGACATAGTAAATAATAATTTAGAAATAAAATTTAAAGACTATATAAATGGATTAATAGAAAATAAAGAAAACGTTGTAAAAACAGATAAAACCCCATATGAATTGTTACAAGATGCAGGATATACATTATATGAATGTAAAACTGAAGAAGAAATAGAAAGTTTTATGAAATATTATAGAGAAGATGAACTCCTTTGTACATTTATATATCAAGATAGACTTAAAAGCTGTTTTGTATTTTTTGCAGTTAAAAATAATGTAGACGAAATAAAGAGAGAAAATTTTAAAAATCCAACTAGAGAAGATTTATATGGTACATCAGTTATAAGTATTCAATTTATGAGAGGTAGTTTTAATACATTATCAATAAAAAATAGATACAATCATACTGTAATAAATCCCGATGCAACATTTTCAAATAATTTGGAAAATATAATACCAGGATTAACATATTCATTTGAAAAAGAATATAATTTTACAATTATGGGTGGAAATTCTAATTTTGAAATACCTTTTTATGCTTGTGGTAATGATGGAAAATATTATAAATACAATTATGAAATAAATAATAAATATTATTGTTGTAATAATGTAATAATAGATAATTTTGATATAGTAAAATTTGATAAAGATAGATATTTATTGGTCGACTATTTTATAGTAGATTTGCAAGATAAAACAATAAAACTATATGATGAAAAAATAAAAGATAGCTTTGTAAAATATTTTGAAAACAATATAAAGAAAATAGATTTAATTAAAAATCAGCAATTTAAAATACTAACAATAACTCCTATAAGCGGTAGTGAAGTGGTTATAATACTTGATAAATATAATAGAATAGTTGAATATAGCAACCAAAATATAACAAAAATAGGACATAATTTTATGATTCAAAACGAAGTATTAACTTATATAGATATATCAAATACAGAAAAAATAGAAAATAATTTTATGCCAAATAATAAAAATTTACTCAGTATAAATCTACCCAAAGTGTTAGAAATAGGTAATTGTATGTTGGAAAAAAATAGAATACTACACGATATAGATATTACAAATGTATTAAAAATAGGACATAATTTTATGCCTGAAAATACAAAATTAGAATATATAAATGTTCCTAAAGTATTAGAGATAGGCGATTGGTTTTTAGAACAAGATTACAAATTAAAAGGAATATATTCACCTAATTTACAAAAATATGGTAAAGATTGTTTACTTGAAAATCCTAAAGTAAAATTAAAATTATTAAAATAAACTGATATAAGAATTAAAAAATATTAAATTTAACAAATTGGTTCTTTACTATCAGTTTTTTTGTATACATGCGATTAATTTGTAAAAAATATTAATAGGTGAAATTATGAGTATATGGAATAAAAAAGAAATAGAAACAAAAAAAGAGATACTAAATAAAAATATTGAAGTAGATACACTTATAATAGGTGCGGGAATGACAGGTATGAATACTGCATACATGTTAAGAAACAATAAAAAAATATGTGTTGTAGATGCAAACAGGGTAGGTCATGGAGTAACTCTTAATTCTACTGCTAAAATTAATTATTTTCAAGGAAGAATGTACACAAAAATACAAAAATTGAGCAATAAAGAAAATGCTATAAAATATTTAAAATCTCAAAGAGAAGCAATAAATATTTTAATAAATATTATAAAAAAAGAAAACATAGATTGTGATTTAAGACAAGTAGAATCATACGTTTTTGCGAATACTAAAAAAGAAATAGAGTCATTAAAAAAAGAAATACAATTTTTAAAAGATAATGGAATAGATGTAGTAAATAAAAAATTACCACTAAAAATTACAGCATATGACTCATATTGCGTGGATGATACATACATATTTAATCCAATAAAATACTTGCAAGGTATTTATAATATATTAGAAAAAAATAATGTCCCAATATATGAAAACACTAAAATAATAAAAATAGAAAAATCAAAAAATTACTACATTTGTAATAGTTCAAAATATAAAATAAAAGCAAAGATAGTTATAATGGCGACCTCTTATCCATATTTTATAAAGCCTTTATTTTTACCGTTTAGATCGTCGATAGAAAAATCATATATAATAGTAAGTAAAGTAAAAAAAGATTTAGGGTTTACATGCATAAGTTCAACTAATCCAACATATTCTTGTAGATTTTATAGTGATAAAAATAATATATATCAGATATCACTTTCAGAAAGCCACAATACTAGTGTTAGTCAAAATGATAAATATCATTTTAATAGAGTAAAAGAAATTTTTAATTTAAATGAAAATGACATAGTTATGAAATATAGTAATACTGATATAATGTCAACAGATAATATACCTTATATAGGTAAAATAGATGAAAATATCTATATAGCAACCGCTTATAATACTTGGGGTATGACAAATAGTGTTATAGGCGCTAAAATTATAACAGATATTATTAATAATAATAGTAATGAATATGTTGATTTATTTAATCCAAAAAGAATAAACAAGTCAAATATAATAAAATTTCCATTAATATTATTTTATAGTATCAAATCCTTACTTGGTGCTAAAATAAATAAAAATAAAGTTTGGTATAAAAATGTTAAATTTAAAAATGAAAATGGAAAATGTCTTGCTATATATAAAGATAAGAATGGCTTTAATCATATAATTCACAACAAATGCCCTCATATGGGGTGTAGCTTAATATTTAATGAACAAGAAAAAACGTGGGACTGTCCTTGTCATTCTTCTAGGTTTGACATTGATGGTAAATGCATAAAAGGCCCTAGCAATTATGATATAACATATAAAAAATGAAATTAACGTAAAAGTATTAATTTAAAAATAAAAATAGTATACAATTGCTATTTTTTTTAGTATAATTATTTAAGAAAGAAGTGATATGATGAACATACTTGTTACGGGAGGTACAGGTTACATAGGTAGTCATACTTGTGTAGAATTATTAAATTCTGGATATAATGTAATAGTTATAGATAATTTTTCTAATTCAAAAAAAGATGTAGTTGATAAAATTAAAACTATAACTAACAAAGATTACAAATTTTATGAGGGAGATTGTTGTGACAAAAAAATATTAAACAAAATATTTAGTGAGAATAAAATTGATGCTGTAATTCATTTCGCTGGTTATAAAGCAGTTGGGGAATCAGTTCGTGAACCTTTAAAATATTATAGAAATAATTTAGATTCAACTATAACACTTTTAGAGGTTATGAAAGAAAATAATTGTAAAAAATTTGTTTTTTCATCAAGTGCGACAGTATATGGTAAGCCAAAAACTCTACCAATAAAAGAAGATTTTCCTTTATCTACTACAAATCCATATGGAACTACTAAATTAATAATAGAAGGTATACTTAGAGACTTATATAAATCAGATAATACATGGAGTATAGCGCTCCTTAGATATTTTAATCCAATAGGCGCACATAAATCTGGACTTATTGGTGAAAATCCTAATGATATACCTAATAATTTAATGCCATATATAGTTAAAGTAGCAACTCATGATCTAGAAATATTAAGTATATTTGGAAATGATTACGATACAAAAGATGGTACAGGTGTAAGAGATTACATACATGTTGTAGATCTTGCTAAAGGTCATATTAAAGCAATAGAAAAAGTATTAAATGAAACAGGTTGTGATGCTTATAATTTAGGTACTGGTAATGGATATAGCGTACTTGAAATAGTAAATACTTTTATGAAAGTAAATAATGTCGATGTAAAATATAAAATAGTAGATAGAAGACCTGGAGATATAGATGCATGCTTTGCAGATCCTAGTTATGCTAAAGAAAAACTTAATTGGGAAGCAGAACTTGGTATAGATGAAATGTGTAAAGACTCATATAATTTTGTAGTCAATACTAAAAAAGATAAATAGTTAATATTAGGTGAATGATATGAAAAAAAATAAAATAATAAAAATTATAATTTCGACATTAATGTTAGTACTTTCTATAATTTGTTTTAAATATGTTAGTGATATGAACATATTACCAAATAAATATCTAATTGCTTTTTTCACACTTTTATTAGTAATAAATATTTTTGGTATATTATTCTTATTCTTAAAAGGTGTAGTAACTAAAGTAATTAGTAGTATAATTTATATAGTACTTGTAATAGTTTCTGTTGTAGGTATAAAATATTCTAAAAGTACTATCGACTATTTAAATACTGCATTTAATAATAGTAAAGAAATAAATACATATGATGTAATAGTTTTAAAAAATAGTAAATATGAAAAATTAGAAGATTTAGAAAATACAACAATGGGTTATTTATTAAATGAATTAGATGATGAAGAATATTTAAATGTATTAAAAGAAAAAGTTAGCTTAAACTTTAAGAAATTCAATATATTTGACTTATATCAGAATTTGTTAGATAAAAAGATAGATTCAATATTGATAAATGAAGGATATTTAGATTTATTAGAAGAACAATTTTCAGATTTTGATTCTAAAACAAAAATAATTTATACATATGATATAGAAGAAACTAAAGTTTCAGAAGAACCAGATGATAATCAAGATAATATAAGTGATGGTACAACAAAAAGACCTAAAAAATATAAAAATTCAATAAACATATATCTATCTGGAAGCGATTCTAGAAGCGATTATATTCAAGCTGTTTCAAGAAGCGATGTCAATATGGTTATGACTATAAACCCTGATCAAAATATAATATTACTAACTAATATACCAAGAGATTATTATGTTCAGTTGCACGGTACTACTGGACTTAGAGATAAATTAACTCATGCAGGTATATATGGTATAAATATGAGTAAACAAACTATAGAAGATTTATTAGGTATAAATATTGATTATACAATAAAAATAGGGTTTAATGGCGTAATAAGTTTAGTAGATTTAGTTGGTGGTATAGATATAAATAGTGATAGTTCATTTAGATGTTATACAAACTCATCAGTATATGTAAATCAGGGAATGAATCACTTTAATGGTGTTCAAGCACTCGCTTATGCAAGAGAAAGACATGCATATTTAGAAGGTGATAGACATCGTGGAGCTAACCAACAACAAGTAATAGAAGCAACATTTACTAAACTATCAAAGGATAAAAGTTTACTACTTAAATATGATAGTTTACTTGATACATTTAGTTCTCTTTATATAACAGATATTCCAAAAGATGTAATTACCACTTTAATTAAAAATCAAATAGATAAAATGCCATCATGGAAAATAGAAAGTCAAGCAGTTGATGGAACAGGAGCATCTAAACAAACATATTCTATGCCTGGTATGAATTTATATGTAATGGAACCAAATTACGATACTGTAAATAAAGCTGCAGATAGAATAAGTGAATTATATTAGGAGGTTAAAATGAATTTTGATATAACTAGATTAAATAATAATATAGAAAAAAATATATTAATTGATTTAACATATTCATTTAATAAAGATGACCTAACTGGAACAGATTTAATTAAACTTGATGATGTAAAAATAGAAGGTGAATTATTTAAAAATAGTCTAGGAAATATTGAACTTAACGTAGATGTGAATGGAATCATGGTGCTTCCCTGTGCGATAACACTTAAACCTGTTGATTATCCATTTCACACTAATATAAATGGTGAACTTTGTGATTTATTTAAAGAATTTGACGAAAAACAAATAAATTTTCAAAATACTATTGATATTTTTCCAATTATATGGGAAAATATATTATTGGAAATTCCAATGCGAGTTGTAAGTGATGAAGCGTATTCCAACGTAAAAACATCTGGAGATGGTTGGCGCTTTGAAACTGGCGAAGAAAAACGTGAAAGTCCACTTAGTGAACTTATGGATTTTTATAATGAATAGCGAGGTGAAATAAATGGCAGTACCATTTAGAAAAGTAAGTAATACTAGAGGTAGAAAAAGAAGAACACATTATAAAATAAGTGAAAATGCAACAACAAAATGCCCAAAATGTGGAGCTGAGGTAAGACCACATAGAGTATGCCTTGCTTGTGGAACTTATAAAGGTAAAGAAATTGTTAAAAAAGAGGAAGAATAGTTCTTCTTTTTTTCTAAAAAATATGTTATAATCTAATTAATTGAAGCAGAATCATTAGTTATTTTAACGGTAATTAGAGATTTAGTGGTAGGTGAAAACTAGACAAGTTAAAATAATGAAATACCTTTCAAATCGGTTAAACACGTTATAGTTAAGAGGTAATCAAGTATTATAAAGTAGGGTGGTACAGTGTTAAAGACACCCCTATATTTATAATACTTTTTATATATAAATATTGTTAAGGAGTATAGTTATGATAAAAAGAATAATATTTGATATAGATAATACACTAATAAATTCACCTAAAAATATAGAAGAAGGATACCAACAAGTACTTGATAAATTTAATATAAATTATAAAGGTAGTGATTTATATGATGCTATCGGTATATATGAAACTTGCGGTAAATATAAAAAATATGATAAACAAAAGCTAATAGACACTATAAATCAAATTTTAAATCTCAATTTAGATATTACATTTATGGATGAATTTTTAAAAATGTATGATAATTTAGAAACTAAATTAGATATTGGAGTTAAAGAAACATTAGAATATTTAAGTAAAAAATATGAACTAGTTTGTCTTACTAATTGGTTTACAGAAAGTCAAGAAAATAGATTAAAAAAATTAGATATATTAAAATATTTTAAAGAAATATATGGTACAGATAAAGTAGTTATGAAACCAATGCGTGAAAGTTATTTAAGTGCCATAGGAAATTTTAAACCAAATGAATGTGTAATGGTTGGAGATAATTTAAATATGGATATAAAAATTCCGTATGAATTAGGTATAAACGTATATCATTTAAATAAAAATGGAATAACTAAATATCCAACAATAAAAAAAATAAGTGATTTAAAGGAGTTGTTATAATGGAAATAAATAAATATATAGATCATACAAACTTAAAAAATACAGCCACTTTAAAAGATATAGAAAAATTATGTAATGAAGCAATAAAATATAAGTTTGCAAGTTGTTGCGTTTATCCGTATTATGTACCGCTAGTATCTAAATTACTAAAAGATACTAACATAGATGTCTGTACTGTTATAGGATTTCCAAGTGGTATGAGTACAAAAGAGGTAAAAGCATTTGAGGCTATAAATGCAGTAGAAAACGGCGCTGATGAAATAGATATGGTAATAAATATAGGTGCTTTAAAAAATAAAAATTACGATTATATAAAAGAAGAAATAGAAGAGGTTAGAGATTCTATAGATGGAAAAGTTTTAAAAGTAATAATAGAAACTTGTTTATTAACTAAAGAAGAAATAATTAAAATGACAGAAATATGTAATGAGACATTCGTAAACTTTATAAAAACAAGTACAGGTTTTAGTACTGGTGGGGCTAAAGTAGAAGATATAGAACTAATAAATAAACATAAAAATGACATTCTTGAAATAAAAGCTAGTGGTGGTATAAAAGATTTTGATACAATGACTAGTATGATAAATGCAGGAGCTACTAGAATAGGTACAAGTCATGGCGTAGAAATAATGACTGATAGTAAATGTGATGAATAGGAGGAATACTATGACATTATTTGAAGATTTAAAATGGAGAGGACTTATAAAAGATATAAGTTCACCTGAACTTGAAAGAAAACTAAATGAAGAAAAATTAACATTTTATATAGGTACAGATCCAACAGCAGATTCTATGCACATTGGACATTTTTCCTCATTTTTAATAGCGACTCGACTTGCTAAATATGGACATAAACCAATATTATTAATAGGTGGTGCGACTGGACTTATAGGAGATCCAAAACCAAGCAAAGAAAGACAAATGATAACAAAAGAAGAGGTTATGAAAAATGTAGAAGGATTAACACGTCAAGCAAAAGAAATATTTGGATTTGAAGTAGTAAATAACTATGATTGGATTAAAGATATAAATATATTAGATTTTTTAAGAGATTATGGAAAATATATAAATGTAAATTATATGTTAGATAAAGATATAATAAATAGAAGACTTGAAACAGGAATAACTTTTTGTGAATTTGCTTATACTTTACTACAAGGCCTAGATTTTCTTTATTTAAATAAAACAAAAGGAGTAACACTAGAGGTAGCAGGATCTGATCAATGGGGTAATATTACAACAGGTATTGAATTAGCTCGTAAAAAAGATGATATAGAATTATATGGTATGACAATGCCACTTGTACTTGATTCAAATGGAGTCAAATTTGGAAAAACAGAAGGTAATGCTTTATGGCTTGATAAAAATAAAACATCTAGTTATGAACTATATCAATATTTAATAAATTCAGATGATAATTGCGTTATAGATTATTTAAAAAAATTAACCTTCTTAAGTAAAGAAGAAATAGAACAAATAGAAATAAAACATAAAAACAAACCAGAAGATAGACTTGCTCAAAAAACATTAGCTAAAGAGGTAATAACTTTCTTACACGGAGAAGAAGAATATTTAAAAGCACTCAAAATGAGTGAGGTATTATTTAATGGTGATGTAAGTAATCTATCTAGTAGTGAAATAGAGGTTTGCTTTAAAGGAGTACCTAATTTTAATATAGAAAAAGAGACAAAAATCATAGACTTGTTAATAAATAATAATATTTGTACATCAAAAAGAGAAGCAAGAGAATTTTTAAATGGAAATGCTATACAAATAAATGGAAAAATTGTAAATGACGAAGAATTTGTTATTAGTAAAGATATTGCTATAGATGGTAAAGTAGTAGTAATAAGAAGAGGAAAGAAAAAATATTATTTAGGAAACATATTAAGCAAGTAAAAACTTGTCTTTTTTAAAGATTACATAATCCAGTTGCGCCCATTTTACATTTATGATAAAATTATATGTATCTAAAGTTGTTTATCAGTTAAGTATTTATAAAAAAATAAAGGTGAAAATATGGATTTTAACAAAAAAATTTATGAATTAAATAAACAAAAATTAAATTATATAAACCTTGATAATGAAATACAAAGAGAAAAAGAAATAGAATTAGAAAAATTTGAAAAAGAATTGGATTTAAAATATCAAGATAGAATTAAATTTAATCAAGAAAAAATTGATGAAATATTAAGTGAAGAACTTAAATTTTATAAAATGATAGAATATTATTCATTATTTAATGAAGATGATATTGTAAAGATATTAATAGATTTAATAAATGTTTTTGAAAATAAAGAATTCGTTTATAAAATTGTTCCTATATATAAAGATTCCAGTTTCAAAATATCCAAACCAGTAAGAATATTAATAAATAAAAAATATGTGCAAAAATATTTCTTATCTGAAACAATAACAAACTTAGTAAATAAAGGTGCAACATTTATTTTAGATGAGTATCAAAATATTAATGGTATATTCTTTTATGAATACAATTTAGAAAAAAATTCATTAATACCCAAAATAAATTTAAAAAACTTTCCTTACTTAAAAGAATTTATTGATTATGCAATATCATATAAAATTGATAATAAAATATCTAAAATATCATTTGATATGTTGAATATGTTAAAATTTAAATTCATAAGTTCTAAAACAAGTGAATTAAAATCAAATTATGAAATAAATAAAGCAATGGAAAAATATTCAGAAAGTAAAAATAAAAAAATAAGATAGGAGTTTGAATATGACAAATAAAGATTTAGCAAACGTAATATTTCCAAATATTACAAAAACAATAGATGATTATAAAAAAATATATCCTAAAAGAAACTTAGATGAAAATGCTTGTGTTACACGTTTTGCGCCTTCTCCAACAGGTTTTATGCATTTAGGAGGACTTTTTCAAGCACTCATCAACTATGTAATTGCAAAAGAAAGCAATGGAGTTTTTTTCTTAAGAAATGAAGATACAGATAAATCAAGAGAAATACCTGGCGCAGTTGAACTTATAATGGATACATTAAATAAATATTCTTTAACACCCGATGAATATGAATTTAAAGGAAAAATTGTAGGTAATTATGGCCCTTATATTCAAAGTGAAAGAAAAGAAATTTATCATGCGTTTATAAAATATTTAATAGAAATAGGTAGAGCATATCCTTGCTTTTGTACAAAAGAAGAATTGGATTTAATGAGAGAAAATCAAGAAAACATGAAAATAAGAACAGGATATCATGGTAGATTTGCAACTTGCTCTAGACTTAGTGTAGAAGAAGCCATAGAAAAAATAAAAAAAGGCGAAAGTTATGTAATTAGATTTAAAAGTAATGGTAATTTCGATAATAAATTTGAATTTGATGATTTAAGACAAGGTAAACTTTATTTAAATGAAAATGATATAGATGAGGTAATAATGAAAAGTGAAACAATGCTTCCAACATATCATTTCGCACATGTAGTAGATGATTATTTAATGGGAACTACACATGTCGTAAGAGGAGAAGAATGGTTACCTAGCGCTCCTAAACATATTCAAATGTTTGAAGCACTCGGTATTAAAGCGCCTAAATACATACATACGCCTCTTATAATGAAAAAAGAAGGAGATTCACTTAGAAAAATAAGTAAAAGAAAAGATCCAGAAGCATCAATGAGTTATTACAGTGAACTAGGATATCCAACAATTGCTGTAATAGAATCATTAATGACAATAATAAATTCTAATTATGAGGAATGGCACAGAGAATTTCCAAATAAAAAATTTACAGATTTTCACTTTAGCGCTGATAAAATGTCAACTAGTGGCGCACTATACGATTTAATGAAACTTGATGATATATCAAAAAATATAATTTCTAAAATGACTAAAGAAGAACTATATGAAGAATCATTGAAATGGGCAAGTGATTACAGTAAATCTTTAAAAGATATAATAGAAAGTAATCCTGATTATTATAAAGAAATAATAAATATTGAAAGACAACAAGAAAAGCCAAGAAAAGACATTGCTAAATATAGTGATATAGAATCTTTAATATGGTATATGTATGACGATATATATTATAATAAAGATAAAAATTATGAATGGAAAAATATAACAGATAAAGATGAAATAAGATTGATATTAAATAATTATGTAGATAAATACATAGATTTAAGTAATAATGAAAATTGGTTTAATAATATAAAATTAATGTGTGATGATTTAGGTTATGCATCTAATATGAAAGAATATAAACAAAATCCAGAAAAATTTAAGGGGAATGTGGCTGATGTTTCGACAGTTTTAAGAGTAGCTTTGACAAGTAAATCAATGACTCCTGATTTATTCGAAATCATGAAATTACTTGGATTAGAAAAAATAAAAGAGAGATATTCTAAAATATAATTTTGTAAATAAAAACATAAAAATAAAAAATAGTCTATTAAAAAAAATAAATATATGTTATAATCGAAAATAGAGGTGTGATATGGAAGAGATAGATTTAAAAGAATTATTTGAATTCTTAAAAAGTAAAATAGAAGTAATAATAATAACAACAATTTTAATATGTACACTAGGTTGTTTATATATTTTGTTTTTGCAAAAACCAATGTATAGCTCATATACTACAGTAGTTTTAGGTGGAAATAATAGTAATAATGATGGAAGCGTAGATAGTAATATATTAGGTATTAACAATACTTTAATTGAAACTTATGCTAGTGTTGCTAAATCAAGAGTTGTAATTGATAAAGTAATCAAAAACTTAAAATTAAATACAACTTATGAAGCAGTTGCTGGTCAAGTATCAGTTTCTGCTATAAATAAAACTCAAATAATTAGAATAGCAGTTAGTGATTTAGATCCTGAGGTTGCTAAAGATATAGCAAACGAAACAGCAAAAGCATTTATAAAAGAGATAGAACGATTATATAAACTAGAAAATATAGGTGTATTAGATGAGGCAATATCTCCAGTCGCACCATATAATATTAATATTCCAAAAACAATAATAGTTTGTTTCCTTGTAGGAATTGTTTTATCACTTGCAATATTATTTATGATATTCTATTTTGATAGAACTATTAAATCAACAGAACAAATAGAACAAAAAATTAAATTACCAATACTTGGGAGTGTACAAGATTTTAGTAGCAAAAAGGGAGGTAAAAAATGAAAGGTGAATTAGTAGTTCATGAAAGACCTAAATCTAATGTAAGTGAAGATATAAGAACTATTAGAACTAATTTACAATTTACTTCATCTAAAGAAGATTCGAAAGTAATACTTGTAACAAGTTCTGTTCAAGGAGAAGGAAAATCATTTGTAAGTAGTAATTTGGCTGTTACATTTGCTCAAAATGGTGAAACAACTCTTTTAATCGATAGTGATTTAAGACTTGGTAGAACTCATAAAATATTTAATGTATCAAATAGTATGGGACTTTCTAATTTACTTGTTGGTGAAAATATAGATGATTGGACGGATTATGTAGTAAAAACACAAATACCAGACTTATATGTAATTCCTCGTGGTGTTGTGCCTCCAAACCCAAGTGAGTTGTTGAACTCTCCAAATACAAAAGAGTTAGTAAAAATGTTAAAAGAAAAGTTTGATCATATAATATTTGATGGAGTACCAGTAAATGGTCTTCCTGACTCATTAATACTTGCGAAAATTGTAGATAGAGTAGTTATTGTATGTTCTTGTAAATATACTAAAATTGATGAACTTGAATCAACTAAAAAATCTCTTAAACAAATACATGCTAATATAGCAGGTGTTGTTATGAATAGAGCGCCTCAAACTAAAAGAGGTAGATATTCTAGTTATTATGAATAGGATGATAATATGACAGATATACATTGTCACTTAATATATGATGTAGATGATGGTTGTAGAGATATTAAAGAAAGTGTATTACTTTTAAAAAAAATGAAAAGTGTAGGTTTCAATAATGTTATAATTACTCCACATTATATTGAAAATAGTGAATATGATAGCGAAAATGCAGAAAAATTAGAAAAATTAGAAAATATAAAAGCGACACTTAAAAAAAATAATATAGATATAAATGTATTTTTGGGTAATGAAATTTTTATAAGTGAAAATATTGTAAATAACGTTAAAGATGGTAAAATATATCCTTTAAATAATTCTAAATATTTACTTATAGAGTTTCCATTCCACAATGAAATATTAAATATAGAAGATTTTCTATATGAAATAAAAATAAATGGATATATACCTATAATTGCTCACCCAGAAAGATATGATGCTTTTAAACACGATTATAGTATAGTAAAAAAATTTAAAGAAGAAGGAATACTTTTTCAATCAAATTATTCTAGTATATTAGGTTATTATGGAAAACATGCAAAAAAACTTATGAAAAAAATGTTGAAAGATGGATATATAGAATATCTAGGAACAGATTTACATAGAAAAGAAAAAACATTTGTAATTGATAATTTTAAAAAGATAGAAAAGAAAATAAAAAAAATTACAGGTAAAAAAATTTATGCTGAAATTATGAAAAATTGTGATAATTTAGTAGAATGAAATGCTTAAGCATTTCATTGCGTTTAAACATGAAAAAAATAATATTATATATTTTAGTTATAATATGGATGGTAGTAATATTTATGTTTTCAAATCAAAAAAGTGATGAATCTACAAAACAAAGTAGTAGAGTAATTGATTTAATAATAACTGTAACTGAAAAAATAAATAATAAAAAATTAACTGATATTGAAAGAGAAAATATATATAATGTATTATCACATCCAGTAAGAAAATTAGCTCATGTAACAATTTACTTAATATTAGGCATAATTGTTTGTAATATAGTTTTACTTTATAAAATAGATTTAAAAAATATATTATTACTAAGTATATTATTTTGTATATTATATTCAATAAGTGATGAAATACATCAAATATTTGTAAGCGGTAGATCTGGTAATATAAAAGATGTAATAATAGATACTTGTGGTAGTTATTTAGGAATATTTTTCACATATACAATTTATTCCAAAAATAGAAAAAATTGTAAAAAATAATTTTTAATAAAATTTGTAATTTAATAAATTATTTGATATAATATGACAAAAAAAAAGGAAGTTTGGGGTGTATTATTATGAATAAAGAAATGGATATTGAACAAATAGTAACATCTACTAAAAAACATACTTTATCATTATATATATATTTAGGTATTAAAAGATTATTTGATATAATTTTTTCATTAATCGGAATAGTTTTTTTAATACCAATATCAATACTTGTGAAAATATCATATATGATAACAGGAGATTTCGGTTCTATATTTTTTACCCAAGATAGAATAGGTAAACATGGAAAAACATTTAAATTTTTTAAATTTAGAACAATGGTTCCTAATGCTGATAAAATATTATTTGAACTACTAGAAAAAGATAAAAAATTAGCTAAAGAATATAAACTAAATAAAAAATTAAAAAATGATCCAAGAATTACAAAAGCAGGTAAAATACTTAGAAAAGCTTCTTTAGATGAATTACCACAATTAATTAATATATTTTTAGGTCAGATGTCTTTTGTTGGAAATAGACCATATCTTCCAAGAGAAAAAGAAGATATGGGAGAATATTTTGATGATATTGTAAAAACTAAACCAGGACTTACAGGATATTGGCAAGTTATGGGAAGAAGCGATACTACATTTGAATATAGATGTAAATTAGAATCTGAATATTCAAATAAATGTTCATTACTATTAGATATAAAAATATTTTTTAAAACATTTTTAGTAGTATTAAAAGGATTATAAGTAGAAATACTTATTTTTTTTTTGTATTATATTTTATAATTTGAAAATAATATAAATAAATAATAATGAATAAAATAAATTATAAGAAAAAGTTGGAGGTATGTATGATTAATTTTATATTAGGGTTTATTATTGGTGGATTTATTATGTTATTTATAATGTGTTCAATACAAATAAATAGAGTAAATAAAATTATAAAATATAAAGAGTTAGTAAATAAAAAAAGTTGAAAAATAAAAATTTTTTCAATTTTTTTTGATTTTAACAGTTTTTTTAATAAACTAATAAAAATATAA
>CANQIV010000029.1 GCA_947624135.1 uncultured Bacilli bacterium
GTAAAAAAAATACAAATTAATTGTATAACTTGTATTTTCTCTTAAATTTTTCCAACATTTACTTTACTTCATCTTTAAAATTTAGTTAAAGTAATTAAAATATTTTATTATTCCGTTTTTAATTGAAATGGCTATTTTTTTCTGATAATCATCTTGCTTTAACAAATATCTATCATTTGGATTAGATAAAAATCCTACCTCTATAAGTATTCCTGGTATTTTAACTTTTCTATTTAAAAGGATATTTTTTAATTCTTTTACTTTTCTATTAGTTTTTAAATCTTGTTTTAGTTGTTTCTGCATTATATCAGCAAAAACTTTATTTTTATCATTAACATCGTCATAAAATACTTGTGCACCACTCCATGTAGAAGAATCAATTGAATTTAAATGTATTGATATATATATATCCGCACCTGATTCATTTATTATTTTTACTCTATTATTTAAATCGCTTTTCTTTCTAGAACTTGTATTATTACTTAAATCATAATCTCCATATCTAGTTTGATATACAATGGCTCCACTTTCTTCTAATATTTTTTGCAATTTTTCACAAATGCTTAAGTTTATATCTTTTTCATATATATTTTTATAAATAGTGCCCGGATCAAGACCTCCATGTCCTGCATCTAAATAAATTACTTTCCCTAATAATTGTAAATCACTATTTTTTGCTTCTACATATGAAAAAGTACAAGCAAATATTATGAATAAAAATAATGAATATATTTTTTTCACTTTATCACCAATTAATTATATGAAATTAAGTTAATATAAAAAACTAGATTATATTATATAACCTAGTTTAGAAAATTAATAATTTAAACAATCATTCGATCACGATCTTTAATTTTAGTAAATTCCATTGCTTTTGCATTTGATTCTAAATCAGAAGATAATGTATTGAAATTACCATCTACTTTAGATATTTTAAAATCAATATTCTCTATTTCATTACGATAATTTCTAATATTATCATCTAATCCCATTAAATAATTTCTATAAGAAAAACCTGATGGAATATCAAAATTACACTTAGAAATTGCTTGTGATAAACTATCATAACAAGATTTTGTATAACTTTTACAATATTCACTCATTCCAGAACTTGGATAAATTAATCTACTCATTTAACTAATTTCCTCTCTCTGCTTCTTCATTAAGATTTCTTTTAATACAAGATTCAGTTTCTGTTATATCCGTATTTAATTTATATCCTATATTCTTCAAATCATTTGCAAAATCAACGTATTGTTTTTTATCTAAAGCAACCCTATCAAAATAGAATTGAGCTTGTTGCCCAACCCACTCTCTAGTAATGTTAGGTACTTCGTGAAATCTATTAAACAAATTATTAAATTCATTATTTAATTCGTTAGCTAAAGATATAATTTCTTTAGCTATATTTTCTATTTCTATAGTATTCATATAAGAAATTGCCACGATTCAATCACCTAGTTTCTGATTATTTTTTAGCTTTCTCTTCAGCTTCTTTTTTAGCTTTTTCCTCTGCCTCTTTTTTAGCCTTTTCTTCAGCTTCTCTTCGAGCTCTTTCTTCTGCTTCTAATCGTTCTATTTCTCTATATAAGCTATAAATAGCCGAATCTATAGCAGGGATTACCTTATTACTAAGAAAATTAGATGTATTTTCTATATTTTCTTTTAATTCAATTGTTCTATCAACAATGGGAGTACTGTTATCATTAAGTTTATATTTATCTTTAATTTCATAACTAAGATCATCTGCGCTACCGCTTGCTGAAGATAAACTAGATATAACTGAATTAATACTTGATTTTAATGAATTATATCTACTTATTTCATATCTACATTGTGAGATTGATGACATAATACCCCTCCATTATTATTAGTTTATAATGTAACATTTTTAGCTGCATCACGAATTTCTTGTGCTTTTCCTGATACACCTTGTGAAATTTCACCAGTTTTTTGAACATATTCATCATATGCTCTTTGAAGATCATCTTTTTCTACTTTCATAGCATCAACATACGCTACAAGTAACTCCTTAATTGCTACTATAAATTCAAATGCAGCATCTTTAACACTACCTTTTAAAGCTACAGATATATCTCCATCTACATTGAATCCATTAATAAGATCTGAAATATCTTGACAATATGTATCTATTTGTTGTTTTAATTCTGCTACACCTTGTTCACTAATACCAGCAAATCCACCACCAAACACTCTTTTAAGATTTGTTTGGAAAGTTGACATAATCATATCTCTTTTAACTTTAGCACTCGCAAAAACATCAGCAATATTCATTATTTTTCCCTCGCTTCCACTAAATCTTCATCCATTGCCGCCATTTTAGCAACAATATCGTCAATTTCACCTTTTAAAACATCATAAGTTTCACGTAAAGCTTGTACGACCTGATCTTTATCATAACTCATATTTTCCATAAATTGATTCGCTGATACACCAACCCAGGCTGCATTTACAGCATCAAAAAGTGTAGACATACTAGAATTCATTTTGTCAATTGTTGCATTAATACAATTTACTTCCAAATTATTTAAAGCTTTTTCCACATTATCGGCATCATAACCAATAGTTGCTCCTTCAATATTTAAAGCCATCTTTTCTACCTCCTAATTCATTAGACTTTATCATTTTATTAGTATCATCAGTATAAGTTTGAAATAACTTAGTTAACTGTTCATCACCAGCTTGCATTTTTTTAATCAACGTGATTAAGTCATCAGAGTAACTTATGATATTATTTTTAATAGTTGAATAGTATGTTTTTAAATCATTATAATAATTTAAAAGTTCTACACATGGTAACCCCTGATAATGATTTGGCAGACTTTCCATACAAGAATCAACTTTATCAAATATTTCAGAAATTCTATCAGAATAATCTAAAATTTCTACGCATAATTTACCTAATTCATCTTCATTTATTCCAGCTACAACATTCATTATAAAATTACTCCTTTCATATATTGACAATACTACGCATAGACGCATTGTGCTATGCTTAAGTTAATTATACCACACTATATAACATTTTTTTACAAAAAATTGCATTATTTTTGCAATATTTTACATTTTTACTCACAAATTGTGTGATAAACACTTACTATTTTTGTAAGATAATATATTTGTATACATATATTTAAGTGTTTTTTTTAAATAAAGAAATGAGGTGAAAAAATGATTTTTAAAAAAGAAGATGAAAATTATATATATGAAATCATTGGAAAAAATGTTAAAAAATATAGAAAATTAAAAGGTTGGACTCAAGAAAAATTAGCAAATGAAATTAATTATTCTCTTTCATTTATAAGTGGTATCGAATCTGCATATCACCAAACATTTTCACTTGGTGCTATATGGAGAATATCAAGAGTTTTAAATGTCGATTTCTGTAAACTTTGTGAAGATGAAAACAACTCCACATCTAAAGCAAAATATATAGACTATAAATGCGATAAATGCGGAGTTGAAACAAGATTTCCAATTAAAATAATTAAACATTTTAAAAGTATATATGAATTGACTAATAATAAAGAAATACCAAGTTTTGAATGTACAAATAATGATTGTGATGGAAAAATGTATCCAAAAAATCCTATGGATTTATAATTTTAAAATATAACTAATTCTGTTCCATTTCTAATATCTGTTTGTCTTATAAGACTATTTTTTTCATAGATTATTCCTGAATGCCTATTACATAAACAAGCATTCTTTTTTAATGGATATACTTTTGATAAGTCGTTGATTAATTTACAAAGTAATTCACATATTTCACCTATATATTTATTTACTGGAATATATACCTCATAAGTTTCTTCTATTTCTGGTACATATACTTTAATTAATACTTTATATTTCATTAATCTTCACCATCCATTACAGTTTTGATAACTCTATATTCACCTTTACTTATATTATAAGCAAGTCCATCATAATCATATTTTTTATCTTCTGAACTAACATCTTTATTAGTAAATATACTTTGATTAGCAAAGTTTGTTCCTAACCATAATCCTGTAGATGTGTCAATCTGTTCAAACCATTTTTCAAGTTTTAATGTTCTCAATTTATCATAATCGTCTATAAATATGTATATACTTTTCTTGCTATTTGGTAATTTATCAAGTATGTTTTGAAATATTTCAATTCCGCCTTCAGACAATTTTCTCTTAAATTGACCAACACCTAAAACAATATTTACAGCATAATCCTGTGTTTCTGTCCTAGTTAAAATATCCCTTTCTAAAGCACCAAATACAACATCAATATCTTCATTGAAAAGTTTAATATCAATTATTGGTTTTTTAAATATATCTAACATATCGACAACTCTTACTTTAACATTAGGAATTTTAGATAAAATTGTAGTTAATCCATAAATAAAATTCATATTTGATTTAATATCCTTACCTGTAAATAAATGTAATTTTTGAGATAATAAATTATATTTAGCAATACTTTTCTCGTAGAAATTCGTACCAATTGGTACATCGGTTAGTGTTGTAACAAATTTTGATAAATCATCACTTGTAACATTTTCTGGAATTTTTGCTAATTGTTTAACTTTAAATTTATAATATTCTACGCATTTATTAGCATAATTTTTTATAGTTTCTAATTCTCTTTCTTCAATATCTATCATAGCAGTTTGAAATTCACAATATGAATCACTTTCTTGTGCATCTAGTTTACAGATACCTCTACCAATAGTTTTTTTAGGTATTAAACCTCTTCTACAATTTGTTATAGATCTATATTGTGAGTCATCTGTTAGTTGCATTACAATAGTATGATTAAAGAACTGTAGTTGACGTTGTCTTAATGCGTTTGGTGCGTTTACACTTACTATAAATACTATTCCATATTTTGGAGCATCTCTAAATAAATTAGTTAATATCTCATCTAATTTGGCAAATTCTTGAGTAAATATATCAAAACTATTAATAACCATTACAATTAAACTCATCTTTTTTTCATTAACTTTATTATAATATTCAAAAGATCCATTATAATCTGATAAAATTTCTTTTCTTTTATCAACCTCTTCAATTATTAAGTCTAATATACCTGCTACTTTATCCATTTCATCTTGAAAAATTACCTCTCCTACATGTGGGAATTTAGCAAATTTTTTCAAAGTTTCTGCACCAAAATCTATAATATAATAAGCTATTTCTTGTGGTGCGTGTTCACAAACACTTGACCAAATAATTGTTGAAATTAAATTATCTATACCTGAACCATTTTGACCTATAATAGCAACATTTCCTTCTGATAGGTCGATTTGTAACAATCCTTGAGTTTGTTTACGAGGTTCATCGTATTCTCCGATTGCTACATTATAAGTATAACGTGGAATTTGTTGAACATTTCTATTATATTTTTTATATAAATCGGATAAAATAATTCTTTCTTTAATATTTTCTAACCATAATGGTGAATTTTTAAAAGTAAATTGTTTACTTAAATCAGATATATAAGCAACTATATTTAATAATTCTTCTCCTTGACTTTCACCTTTTTCTTCAACTTTTTCTTCATAAAATCCTATTGTTCTTCCTATATTATCGATATATTGAATTGATTCATCTATTTTATGTTTTATAACATCTGAAGGATAGTATTTAGCTCCAGCCCATGCAGATTGTCCTAAATTATAGTAATCATCATTACCTACTTGTAAGTAAAAGGCTCCAGTCTGTTTTAAAAAGGCTGCATCTGGTTTTTTTAATATTTCATTTGAGTCACTTTTATCTTGAACTTTTAAACATACTTTAAATTTAGAGTTTGACCATATTTGATCTGTAACAACTCCACTTGGTTTTTGGGTTGCTAAAATTAAGTGAACACCTAAGCTTCTTCCTATACGAGATGTTGAAATTAATTGCTCCATAAATTCTGGTTGTTGTTGCTTTAATTCTGCAAATTCATCACAGATTATTAATAAATGACTTAAAGGTTTATCTAAAACGCCTTTTCTATAGTATTGTTGATATTTATATATGTTCATAGAACCTTCTTTTAATTTTTCTCTAGCATCATTAAATATAGATTGACGTCTTTTTAATTCTGAATCGATGGCTGCAATGGATCTAAAGATTTCAGATTTATCAAGGTTTGTAATTGTTCCCGCTAAGTGTGGTAATTTTATTTTTAATTCTGAATTTTCAAAGCTTTTTGCTAAACCTCCACCTTTATAATCGATTAAAACGAATTGAACCTCTTCTGGGCTGAAATTTACTGCTAAAGATAATATATAAGTTACAATCCATTCAGATTTTCCAGAACCAGTTGTTCCTGCTACTAATCCATGTGGTCCATAAGCTTTTTCATGTATATCCATTTTAAATATTTCTCCACTTTGATCTATACCAATTGGAACGGATAAACTAATAACTGGATTATTATTACTCCATCTAGATATACTATTTAATTGTTCAACTCTTCCTAAATTATATAATTCCAAAAATGAAAGTGAAGATGGCATATCATATTTTTCTTTTTCAACCAATACAGGTATGTTAGCTAACATTTGAGCGCATTTATAAACATCTATTTCATCATTTTCATTAAAATCTGCAATAAATATTTTTTGATTATCGTTAATTTTACTTGTCATTATTGCTGAATCACTCTTAGAAATACATATAAAATCTGATGTTTCACTTGGTAAAGTAGAAATACTTTGAGATGTTATTATAATAGAAAATCCCATATTTCTTTTATAGTGTAGTATTTTATTAATTAATGGTACATTTCTAACTGATGTCATATCATCTATAAAAAATAAATAATATGGTCTAAAATCTGTAAATCCTTTTTTAGAATTATTTTCTGATCCATCATCTTCTAATTTAACATCATCACTATCTGATACTCTAGCATCGAAAGTTTTTTCTAAATCGGTTGCTATTGTTGATAATTCTTCTACAGTAGTTGCAAAATATCTAATACTTTTTTGATTATCCCAACAATGTGGAACAATTTTTAAATATTCCCACTTACTTGGATCTTTTGTAAATACAACTATCTTTAAATCAGTATATGAATGAAAAGTTAACATTTGTAAAAATACACAATCCATAAATTCTTTAATTAATTTTGGATCACCTACAATTGCATTAATACTTTGATTAGTAAATGTATAACTTATTGGAACATCTTTAATATTTAAAGAATCATCGACAATTTTTTTAAGTTCTGTAAATAAATTATCTTCATTTTCTATTGAAAATTGTTCTTTTGGTATATCTATATTTAATTTAGTAGGCACGGTACCAATTCCTAAACGAATTGATAAAAAATCTTCATGATCAATACTTCGTTGCCATAATTCTTTACTTTTTCTTTCAATGATATTTAAACATTCATTAGCTGCTGGATGATTGTTTAAAATTGTATTTTTTTGATTTGTTTTTATTATATCTAATTCTTTTTTCTTTTGTTGTAAGTACGCCATATACTTTTCTTGTCTTTTTTTCTCTCTTTTTCTTATCCTTTTATTGTTGAATTTTCTTGTAAGAGTAGGCCATAGTATAGCTCCTACAATAGTAACTAACATAGTTCCCATTGATAAAATAAATCTAAAAGGTGTCGCACCGCCCTGCATATATGATCCTAAAAAACTAATCATTGATATAACTGAAGAACACACCATTGTTAATTGTGGACCTACTGTTAAAATAATAGGCATATCATTTTCTGGTGTAGGTTGAGGTGGTTCATCTATATTTACAGTTTCTTCTTTTATTATAAAGTTAAAACGAGGAGCTTTAAAGAAATAATCATCTTTCGAAAATAAAGGTGTATCATCTTTTACTTGTTGATTAGTAATTGGTGAATGTTTATATTCTTCTTCTTTTGGTCTTGGTTGAAGATTTCCTATTCTCATTTTAACAGAATTGTTTGGATTATTTATTATTACTCTTGAACCTACTAATATAATTCTTAGTCCATAAAAGAATATATAGTCACCATTAAATATTTTTTCACTATTTTTTACTCTTCTACCAGAGACAAAAATATTATTAGAATTTGTTTGAACATTCCAATTGTTTTTATCTTTAACTGGAGAAATTTTAATAATTTCTTGTGTATTTTTAGGGTCATTATCGTAAGAATAATATACGTCACAGTTAGGATTATTTCCAACTGTTATCTCATTTTGAATATTAAATACTTGAGATGTAGAGTCGTATTTTGGAACAACTACAAATTTAAATTTTTCATTTCCAAAATTAGATGTTATTGTACATACTTTATAAGGAATTATTTCTGATTGAGTTAAAAAATCATTTGACATAAACTCGGTTGCAACTTGTAGAATCCATTTATTTTCTTTTGAAGAAACATTAGCAATTAAACGATCCTTAATATATATTGGATACATACCACTAACTTTAACTGGTAAATTAACTGTTACTAAATCATTATCATTAAATAAATATACTATCATACCCCAATCATTCTTTCCTTTCATATTTTAATTTCTAAATTTAACATCTTTTGCTATTCCAATTTCATCACAATATTCATTTAAATATTCATAAAAATGATTTATATCAATATTATAGTCTTCTGGAACATCAAACATAATTTTATTTATTAATTCATCAGTTACTTTTGTAGCTTCAGAATATGTCATTTCAGGATTTAAATATTTTTTATAATACATTTCTGAAATGTAATCATATATTGGATAATATTGATTTTGTTCAACACTAATACTAGTACTATGATAATCATCATATTGAGCTTGAATTAACTCTAAAATAGTAACTGCATAATTTTCATCATTATTAAATTCATCTAGTTTATTTGCATAATAACTTAAACTATGAGTTACATAATCATCTAATTTATAATTATCCATACATTCTAACATAACACTGTGATAATTACTTTGTAATTGATAAGCAATATCTTTTTCATCATAATCAAATAGACTAACAGCAAATAATGAATTTAAAGCTTCTGATGTTGTAGTGTTATAAAAGTTTTGACCTTCTACTTGTACCTTTACATCTTTACCATTTATATTCCAATCGCCAGTTCTTAAACAATGACTAAGTTCATGGAAAATAACTTGATAAGCCCATGTTCCTTTAACATAATCGTAATCATCTAAAACATAAATTGCATTTTCACTACGTATATAACAACCATAAGAATCCATACTAAGTGAATGACGTACTAAATCTCTTTTATCACATTCTACTACTTTTAATGTCTTTAAATTTTCATAAAGCACTCTAAGTTCAATATTTGGATATTTCTCTATTAACTCATCGCAATATTCATATAAAAGATTTTTAAATTTATCAGAAATAGAATTATTATTTTTAATAAGTGCTTTTACTTGATTTATATCAACTTTTTTATAATCAAGTGCTCTATCTAGATAATCCATATCATAAACATATAAATAGTTTAACCAATCACTTTCTAAATAAGTATCGACAACTAATTTATCTTCTTCTTCAACTTCAACTGGTTCAGTATTTGAATCTATGGATTGTAGTGAACTTATAGGATAACTAGTTGAAGGATTATCTTCTTTTGTATCTTGATTTTTATTTTTTTTATGCAAAATTGAATAGTCATTAAAAGAAATATAATCTTTCATATCCTGTTCTACTGTTTGTGAAGAACTAATTTTATTTGCGTCTAAATTAGTAATTTTTCCTTGATTTTTATAAATTCCAAGAACTGTATTTAATAAAGTTAAACTGAGTGTTACTGAAACACCACCAATAATAACTTTTGGTACAATTTTACTTTTTGAATCTTTTTTTGCATTCATTACTAATGGTACATTAGTAAAAAATAATGATAATTCTATTAATTCATCTATTGTTACATATGATAAAGTACCATCTGCATTATTTCTTAAAAAAAAGTGTTTATTATGATTATCTAAATACATATTATAAGAATTACCTTTATAATAAAATTGCAATATCTTTCTATAATCTTTCATTTACATCACCTAACTACTATTATTACACTAAATTAATTATATCATAATTTTTAATTTTGTTGCACTATTTTTGCATATTTGTTATTTTATTTCAAATATAGTGGGTTATTTATAAAATTACAATATAAACTTTATTGCACAATAAACCTAGATATGTTTTCATATCTAGGTTAAATTATTTATCTTTTTCATTTAAAAATCTTTTTAAGAAGAAAGTCATAAAATATGGAAATGTATAAAACTTACCATTAAAGCCTATATTTTTATTACATAGTTTTATTCCATATTTAATATTCTTATATTGCTTTTCTTCTATTAATTTATTTAATGAATAAGTTGCATTATCAGATGCTTTTACTTCTACTGGAATTATATTTTTTTCATCTCGTATTATAAAATCCATTTCTATTTTATTTCGTTCATCTCTATAAAAGAACAAATCAAATCCAGCTTTAGTAAGCATTTCAGCAACTATATTTTCATATAAAGCTCCTTTATATGTACCAAAATTTTGATTATTTCTTAAATCTTTTTGTGATTCTTCATCAAGTGAGCCTATTAATAATCCTGTATCTGCAAAATATAATCTATAATTATCTGGATCATAATTTGCTTTTAACGGCATTTCTAAATGATCTAAAGAATAACATATATTAATTATTCCAGCTCTATCTAGCCAATCTATGACACCAATATACTCTCTATTTCTAGCGCCATCTTTAAGTTTAGTAATTTGAAATTTTTTGTTATCGTTTCCAAGAAATATTTTAATTTTTTTATAAGCATCTAATATTTTTGATTTATCAAGACCTCCAGCATATTTAGTAATATCCTCTTCATAGTCAGCTAATAGTTTTTGCTGCGCTGATAAAATACCACTAAAATTCTTATTGTCAATAAATGTACTTACAATTTCAGGCATTCCACCAGTTATTAGATAATCTTTAAAATTACTCATCATAACATCATATTGAGTATTAGTGAGAGGCTTAACCTCTTTCATACATGTATATAAATCTTCAATTTGTTCTTCACTATATCCTTTAGCCCATAAATATTCTTCAAAATCCAATGATCTCATTATATAGTCTTCTTTATTACCAACACTATTTGAATGTATTTGATTGTAATTAATTCCCATTAATGATCCAGAACAAATAACATCAAATCTACCATCTTCATGAAAAAACTTTAAAGCAGTTGCTGTATCAGGATACTCTTGCATTTCATCAAAGAATATTAAAGTTTCTCCAGGTATAAATTTAAAATCACTATTTAATAAGCTTATATTTTTAATAACTTTATCTGTTGTATAACCATCTTGAAATATTCGTGTAAATTGTGGCATAGAAACATAGTTTATTTCAATAAATGATTTATAGTTTTCTTTACCAAATTTTTCTATTGATGTTGTTTTTCCAATTTGTCTTGCACCTTTAATTATTAATGGTTTCTTATTTTTTGAATTTTTCCAATCAATTAAATACTTATCAATTTTTCGCTTTAATTCAGCCATATTATCACTCTCTAAAATAATTTTATCACATTTTTAGAAAGAAAATCAATACAAAAAATCACATTTTTAGAAAGAAAATTCGACATAAAAATCACATTTTTAGAAAATTAACGAAAAAAGTTGAATTTTTTTCAACTTTTTTTAAAGTTTTGGTTACCAACTACCTTATTAACAAAATCTTGACTGATTGTACAATTTGTCGCATTGCTTTTACAATCTAAAGTAAAATCATCATATTTATGTGTTTTATTATATTCTCTTATCTTTTTAATGTTAGTTGGTGTTAACGTAATTGTATATATTGGTTTAGTTTTATTTTTATCATAACTATTATTTGTTGTATCCATTACATATTCAACCAAAGAATTAAATCCATAATCATCATTTGTAACTTTTTTATTACTATTGTTTCTTAAAATATTTGCTCTAATTCCATTCCAACTTAAATTTAACCATCTTGTATAATCATTATAATTAAAATATTCATTATTTAAAACTGATGTTGCTCTCCAGTTTGTTCCTACTCTTCTAACATTTCCACTCTTTCCTGGGAATGGATTACTTGTATCTATTATTCTAAATGATAATTTTAAATCATCTGATGTTTTATTAGACGTTGTTATTATTGTTTGTTCTGGATATACTTTACAGTTATTACTAGTTTTTGTCGTACCTCTTAAAATAGACGATAAATTAGAACCAAATGTTATAGAATAAGGTATATTATATTGAGATGTTGCATCAAATTTACTAATAACACCATATCCTAAAAGTTTATAATTATTTCCATTATTTTTTGGTATATCATAACTTATTTTTCCCGTAATAATTTCTGAATATATAGGTTTTAATAAATAATTAACAGATTCTGCATATTCAGACCAATAGGAATTATTAAAGTTTTTTACTACACTTGGCGATGATGTACCTAACTCTCTACTATCAAGTTTTATGTTTTTAATTTCATTAAAATAATTAAATTTTGATACCTCTCCTCTATTTACTGGAAAATCATTTGGTTTATATTTTTGATCTAGTCCTGAGTGCAATGAATATAAATAACACTTTTGACTTAATGTACCTGTCGCCGCAATAGTTTGATTCGCATATTGTATTGGCATTTTACCAGAACTTACATGCCATTCACTTGTTCCTAATCTATTTGCTAAATTAAATGATAATTGACAATATGCTACATCACCTGATGTAGTAGGAAGCAATAAATTATACCGAGATATATTACGTTTATTAAAAGTTTGCTCATCATAACTACCACTCAAACATGATGTATTTTGCGTTGCAGTATAATCATACGCTTCACATGCTTCATCTGGATCTGTAATATCTAAATCCAAAAATTTATCATAAGTAGTTGATGATGAAATAAAATATTTAAAATATCTATAAGCCCATATTCTTTCATCCATATTTCTCAAAGAATTAAACATAGTTATACAATCTGTTGAGTTTTTAATTATTTTTGTAGCTCCAGGTTCAATCTTTATACAATTACCTTTTGTTGTTTTATTTATTATATATTTCCAATCAGAATCATACTTATTCACTAAACAATAAGAACCTGTACAAACTTTTTCTTCATCATAATTCATATTTGGTTGTCTAAAACCTCTAGGTGCTTTTACCTCTAACAAATAAACTGGTTCTGTAATATTAAGAGTTGTTTCTCCCGTAAATTCGATTGTTTTTATGTAATTATTTTTCCAATATTCTACCGGCTCTTCATGAGGACATACCCTATTTGGATCGTCTTCAGTGGGACATGACTCAAATGAAACTATTCTGTCAGCAGACCTAACATAAGTATATCTTTTACAACTAGAATCACTATACATTTCAAATTTTACTGAATCAGTTGTAATCATTTGTTCCGTTGTACTATCAATTTTTCTAATTATAGTTTCTCTACCACCTGTACTTGGGGTATCTCCAATTTTTCCTGAAATAGTTATTGTTTGAGGTGATAATTTTGCAACTGGCTGGATATCTTTATAATCGTATATACCATCATCACTACCACAATTATATCTATCAGCATAAGGAACATTTTTGATTGTTAACGTAATTTTTGTTTCTTTACGTACATCATCATAAATTCGAATGTAATAAGAACCACTAGAACCTTTTATGTCTCCATAATTAACAGAAAGATTGCTTTTATTTCCTTCATAAGCAATTTTATTTGATTCCCAATAATTGCCATTTTTAGTAAAAGTTAATTTTTGAGAACTAAGATTTTTAGTTGATGTAATTAAGTTATAATAATCTGCTACCAAATCATCTCTTCTATCACCTATTTTAAAAGCAGTGTGTATACTCTCGGTCTTTTCATTTAAAGAGTCCCAAAAATTATAATAATAATTATTTAAAAATCTACTATATAAATATTTATTAATTGCTACATATGCTGCAACTATCTCATCATCAGATTTAGAAGATTGCTTAAGTTTATTAATAGCTGCTCCAATTTTATATTTATCTAATTCGCTCCACACAACATGAAAATAATTTTTTGTTGTAACATAAAAGTCATTTTTTAAATCACATGTTGCCCTTGAAATACTAGGAACACATCTATTACTAAGTCCTAAACCAGCATCAGGGTTACATGTACTTAAGCTTGGATCGACACATACAACTAATTCTCCTGTTCCTAATTTTAATACTGGAGCTACTTTTTCACCTTTAATAGTAATGGCTGGTGATCTATAAACATATATAGCTTTAACTTTCATAATATTTAGAGATATTGTAAAATTTACTATTAAACCAAATATTAATATTATTAAAAATTTTTTTATTAGATGAAGTTTATCTACATTATAATGTGTAAAGTACCCCCCCCCCTGTCAAGTTTTTATTTATATTCATTTTATACCTCCAACTTTCTTTATGTTATTTCTACAATTAATAATATCATTTTTTTGTACATTTATCAAGCAAATTTAAAAAGATTACAAAAATGTAATCTATTATTTTAAACCTATTATTGTTTTAAGTGTTGCATTTATTTCATAATCATTCTTTTTAGAATTCCATGATAATGTAAAATCATCATATTCATGTGTTTTGTTATATTCTCTTATCTTTTTTATTTTTGATGGTGTTAAATTTATTGTATATATTGGATCCTTTTTATTTTTGTTATAACTATTATTTGTAGTTTCCATTACATATTCTATTAAAGAATTAAATCCGTAATCATCATTTGTAACTTTTTTATTACTATTGTTTCTTAAAATATTTGCTCTAATTCCATTCCAACTTAAATTTAACCATCTTGTATAATCATTATAATTAAAATATTCATTATTTAAAACTGATGTTGCTCTCCAGTTTGTTCCTACTTTTCTAACATTTCCACTCTTTCCTGGGAATGGATTACTTGTATCTATTATTCTAAATGATAATTTTAAATCATCTGGTGTTTTATTAGATGTTGTTATTATTTTTTGTGTTGGTACTACATTACAAGCATTTGAAGAATTTTCAGACAAATAATATTGTTTTTTTGATAGTGGGAAACTGCTTCCTAAATATAGGGTATATGGTATAGAATAATTGTTTGTTGCATCAAATCTACTAACCACTCCATATCCTAATTTTATATAATTTTTAAATTCTGTACTTTTATAACTTGTTTTTCCAGTCATAATTTCTGCATATACAGGTTTTAAATAATAATTTGCAACACCAAGATATTCTCTCCAGTTAGAATTATTTCCAAATGTTGAATATGATGATCTACTATTCATAGAAGAAAGTAAATCTTGGTTATCAAATTTTATTCCGGAAATATGATTAAAATAATCTGGTTCCTGAAAATTTTCAGAAATATTATCATATGCTTCTTCATCAACAACTATCTCATTTTCTCTTTCTTCCCAATAAACGTTATTTTTATATACGTAACATTGTAAACTCAATCTACCAATTGCAGCAATAGCTTCATTTGAATATTGTATTGGCATTTTACCTGATTCTACAGGGAATCTACTTGTTCCCAGATTATTTTGTAAATTAAATGATTCTAGACAATACGCTATACCATTTCCTGTTGAATACACTGAATTATAACAAGAAATATTTCTTTCATTAAATGTCTTTTCCTCATAAGAACCACTTAAACATGATGTTGATGTAGGTTCACTACAACTATAATGTTTACATGCTTGTCTTCCATCTTTTATATTCATATCCAAAATTCCATTATAGTCATACCCACTAGTAAGTTCTTTTATATATCTATATAGCCATATTCTTTTATCCATGCTGTCTCCACTACTAAGTAATCCATCAAACATAGTTTGGCAATTACTACCATCATTATAAACTACAACTTTATCTCCTGCTGTTAAATATCTATATTTATTATAATCACTTACATTACTTGGAGTATAATAGGTGTAGTTACAGCTTTCATAAGGAGTATAATTACCAGAGGGGCAACCTCTAGTGTTATGAGGGATTGCTTTAACAGATGGATATCCTTTTGGAGCACCTATTTCTATTATGCAGTAGTCTTTATCACGATCTACAGTTATAACTGCTGTTCCAGTTTCATCAGTTGTAACTGTTTTAGGATGAACAGTAGTAGGAGAATATCTTGAATACATCGTACCTGTGCATTGTCCAACTCTTGTACAAGCAGTATTTTTTTTATCTGCAACTTCATCTGATGTGCAATAATGTCCACTACAACTATCACCTGTATATTTCCAAATTGTATCACGACAATCTTTATTATCATATACTAAAAATGTCGTTGGAGTAGCTTTTATTAATTCTTTTGTTCTAGAATCCCTTTTCTCTATTATGATTTTTCCATCTCCATCATCATAATCTGGTGGTGGAGTACCTCCAACAGTTCCTGAAATTGATACATCTTCATGATATAATTTTGCAACTGGTTGAATTAACTTATTATCATAAATACCACAATAATATTTTACAGCATAAGGAACGCCTGTAATTGTTAACTTAACTATTGTTCCACTTTTTACACTACTTGGAATTTGAATATAATAATAATTACCATCTTTTTTTAATTGCGCTGATGATGGTGTAAGTGTATACTTTGTGTATTTCAAAGTAAATTTATTAGATTTCCAATATCCACCACTTTTGGTAAAGCTTAATTGTTTTGTACCGATAACTGATGCTTTTGAATCTGGAGCATTTTCTATTATTTTATCATAACGAACTACTGATGAAGCATATATTTTAACTGAGTTTCCATAAATTATATATCCTCCCGGAGGATAATGATCATAATAATCTGATCCATGTTCTTGATACAAATATTTATGTGTTGAAACATTTGCTCCAACGAAATCTCCACGTCCGCCATTATGATTTAACTCTTCAAGAACGGCACCTATCTTATATTTATCCTTCGTAGTCCAATAACCATAATCTTGTTTTGTACATGTCATACCACCTGTACCAACTCTAGGTGGACCATTTAAACTTGGATCCAAACATACAAGATAACTATTATTAGATAATATAATTGGGTTCTCAAGGCCATCTAGAACGGGATCTCTACTTTGAACATTAATTGATGAATATTCACTTTCAGCCCTTACTACACTTTTATTAAAAACAATTAATGTTACTATTAAACTAAATATTAATATTATTAAAAATTTTTTTATTAGATGGAGTGTATCTACATTATAATGTGTAAAGTACC
>CANQIV010000030.1 GCA_947624135.1 uncultured Bacilli bacterium
AAATAAAAATCTCTTAAAGTCTTATAAAACATGGCTTTAGGAGATTTTTGACTTTCAAAACTGTCAAATTCAGGATAATACCACTTATATTTATTTTTATCAAGTCTAAAACAAAAAAATTAAGTATTAATTTTCACTTAATTCTTCTACCTCTTTTACTGTGAGGCCTGTTATTTGAGAAATAAGATTATTATCAAAATTTTTCTTTAACATATTTCTTGCTATTTCTATTTTGTTTTGCTTAGTTGCAGCTTCTACTGCTTCTTCTTTTTCTATTTCGCTTTGCTTAATTGCAGTTTCTAATGCTTCTGCTACCGCTTCTTCTTTTTCTATTCTAGCTAACTCTCTTTGGTGTAACTCATAATCATACGCTCCTATAACATCTTCTTCATTTACATACTTTTTATATTGTTTACCAATTTCTTCCAATTCTTCATCACCCTTAGTTATATAATCTACCTCTTCTTCGTTGTTTGCTCCAAGTAATCCTAATAATCTACTTAGACCATCTAATTCGTTTACACTATTAGTATAACATAGTTCTTTGAAATATGGAATATCATATCTTATTATTGTCATTGCATCTGTTAGTATTTTACCTGTTTCTATTTCTATTATTTTATATTCTTCTTTTGATTTAATATGGTTTCCTTTTAAATCTAAATTTATTTGAATTTGTGATTTTATTTCTCTATATTCTTCTCCAGGATTTAAATCTTTACTTATATTTAAACATAATAATCTTGTATTTCTATTTATTATATCTTGATTTACTTGTGTATTTATTTCAAAGTTTATTTTTGTTCCATCTTCTAATTCTACTATTAAATCACAAGCTGTCTTTTTATCTTTATATGGTCTATTTATTAATTCACTATTTAATATAGTTATTTCTTTAGGTTCTATTGAAAGCATTCTTTTTAATAATATTCTTAATGGTTTTGTATTATTTACATTCCCAAATATTTTTTTAAATAATAAATCGAAATAAACTGGTATTTGTATTTTTGCTTTTGTTTTTTTTAATTTTTTTAACATATATTCACTCCTTGTTTCATGAGTCTAACATATTATTATTTTGGTGTCAAACATGCACTTTTTAAAAATTGTAATTTAGCTCTTACATTTTTTTATTTCTATAACCCTTAAAAAATCAATTATTTAAATTTAGATTATATTTTTATTAGTTTCATTTAAATTCTGTTAAAATCAAAAAAATTGAAAAATTTTTATTTTTCAACTTTTTATTTAAAAGATTTTTTTGATTCTTCAATAGCTTCTTCTAAAATAGCATAATTATAATTTGAACATTTTTCATTTCTTACAAAATTGTAAATATAATTTGAATCTTCAGATGCTAATATTGAATCTTTTATTCTATCTTTTGATTGTTCAATATTAGTTCCTTCTTCAGGAAGACCTTTTTTATCATCTTCAATGTATTCTAATACATCTTTTAATACTTTTTCATTTAGATCTTCCGGTTTAGTACTTTTTAATAATCTACCACAAATAAATTTTTTCATTTCTTTTAATTGTTCAATATTTGACATAATTTTCCCCCCCCTAAATCGCAATTATAATAACATCTTTTTTTTAGTTTGTCAAATTCATCAATTTTGCTAATTAATATTAGTACTTTTTATAGATACTGCAACTCCATCACCTAATTTATAAAATGTAGTATCATAACCTTTATTTTCTTTTAAAAATTCTATATATTTTCTAATTTTTTTAACCAACTGTTTAGTATTTCTATTATTAGTTTTAGAATCATCTTCAACAAGTCCATGAAATGATAAATTATCTGTTACTATTACTCCACCTTTATTTAAATTTTTATCAAATTTAAGAAAAAATTTAATATATTGACTTTTAGCTGCATCTATAAATATTAAATCATATTTATCATTTAATTCTATATTTAATGCATCATCTAATATTATATTTATTCTTTCATTTAAATTAAATTTATTTATATTAGAAACTGCTATATCATATCTTAAAGGATCTCTTTCTATAGTTGTTACTTTGATAGAATCATCAACTAGTGCCATTTTTATTGCTGAATATCCAATAGCGCTTCCAATTTCTAGTATATTTTTTATTTTATTCTTCTTTATGTATTGCGTTAAAAATTCTATTCCATCTTTTTGCATTATTGGAATATTATTTTCTTTAGCATATTTTTCTAAGTCTAATATTGATACCATAAGCCTGAATTTATTAACTCATCTTTGATTGCTAAATGTTCTTTATACGTTTTAGCAAAATAAGTTTGACCATTTTTATCAGCAACGAAATAATAATAATCACTCATCTTTGGATTTAAAACTGCTTTAATTGATTCTATACTTGGATTTGAAATAGGGCCAACAGGTAATTTTCCAGCTAATGAAGAAGAACGTGTATTATAATCATTTTCATCTTCTAATTCATACGTATATAAATCTCTTTCACTCAATTCTACTTTTGCTGCATAATATGTAGTTACATCACTACCAAGTGACATACCACTATTTAACCTATTGTAAAATACTCCTGCAATACCTTCTCTATCATTACTCCTTGCTCCTTCTAATTCAACTATTGAAGCTAAAGTAAGTATTTCATGGACAGAATATTTATTACTTAAAATTTGTTCTTTATATGGAGTTAATTGCTTATCCATTTCATCTAACAATGTTTTAAATATTGTTTTAATATCTACATCTTTATTTTGAAATTCATACGTATTTGGATATAAATATCCTTCTAGAGAATAATATAATTTATCGTTTAATATACTATCATCTATAAACCAATAATTATTTATAAGTGTATTTAAATATTCTTTATCTTTTAATAAATTAAATACATCATCTTCTTTATTATTAGTAAATTCAGCTATTGTACTAGCAATATATCTCATATTTTTTCCTTCTTTAAATGTTATTACAATAGCATCCGGATTATAATTATTACCTTTAGATAATGTATTTATTATTTCTTTTACATCCATATTTTTATTTAATTTATATGTACCTGCCTCAAGCCCATTTACATTATTAAGTTTTACATATATTTTAAAAAGCAATTCATTTCTTATTAAACCTGATTCTTTTAATTTAGAACCTATTGTATAATATGTACTTCCACTATCTACTTTAAAATCTACTTCGACTGAATTTTTACTTACTGCACCCAAATTCACTTTACAGAATATAAAGCCCCCTAATACTAAGAGAACTAATAAACTAACTACTATTAATAATATCTTTTTCATACAAAGAAAAGAGTTTTAACTCTTTATGCTTCTACACCATTATTTGCAGTTTCATTTTGTAATTCATCTAAAATAGTTTCAATTATTTTCCATTCTTTATCAGTTTCTATTGGAAGTAATTTTGTTTCATCCTCACCTGGATTATAAATTGAAGCATATACTTTAGTATTGCCATCTTCATCTATAGTATTATCAGTATATACTATATAATTTTTTTTAGTTTCATCTGATTCAAATGTAAATAATACCTCACATTCTATTTCTTTTCCTTCATCATTCATTACTTTAAAAGTCATTTCTTCTTCTTTCATACATTTCCTCCTTTTTCTCTATCTAAATATGTTTGAAGAATTATATTAGCTGCAAGTGAATCTATTTTTTTCTTTCTTTTTTTTCTAGATATATCTGCTTGCAACATATAGTTTGTAGCCTCTACTGTAGTTAATCTTTCATCTTGCAATACTACATTTATATTGAATTTATCTTCTAATTTTTTCTTAAACTCTAAAGTTATTTTACACTTTTCTCCTTCTGTATTATTCATATTCAAAGGATAACCTAAAACAATTTTTGAAATACAATATTCATTTATTATTTTTTCAAGTTCTGGTAACAACAAGTCATAATTTGAATCTTCAAATCTTATTGTTTTTAATGTATTAGCAATCGTAAGTGTCGTATCACTTATTGAAATACCGAGTGTTCTAGTTCCTAAATCTAATCCCAAATATCTCATTTTTTATTTAAAAAATCTTCTACTAGTATCTCTAATATTTTGGTTCTATCAAATTCTGTTAATTTATTTCTAGCTTCTTTATGACTTGAAATATAACCAGGATCTCCACTCATTAAGTATCCCACGATTTGATTTACAGGATTATATCCCCTTTCTTCAAGTATGCCTGCTACTTCTTTTACTATTAAAGCAACATATTCATTTTGAAATTCATTAGAATCATATATCTTTGTATTACCCATATAACCACACTCTCTTTTACGAATACAATTTTATTTTAACATGTTTTAAAAAATTTGTCTATAAAATGTAATTATTATTTTTAATTTTATTGAAAATGTGATATATTACTTATGGTGATTTTATGAATATTGGTATTATTTGTGAATATAATCCATTTCACTTTGGACATTTATATCATTTAAATAAAATAAAAGAAATGTATAAAGACTCTAATATTATATTGGTTATGCCAGGTTGGATTACAGAACGTGGTGAGTTAAACTTAATTGATAAATTTAAAAGAACAGATATAGCCTTACACTATGGTGTTGATTTAGTTGTCGAACTACCCATAAAATATATTCAAAGTGCGGATTACTTTGCTAAAGGTGCGGTTGAAATATTAAATAAACTTAAATGTGATACTATTGTTTTTGGTAGTGAATCAAACGATATAGAATTTCTAACATTCTTAGCTAAAGTTCAATTAAATAATAAAGATTTTGATAATTTAGTAAAAAAATATGTAAATGAAGGTATTAACTATCCTACTGCTATATCTAGAACTTTAAAAGAATTATATGGTAAAACTACAGATAGTCCAAATGATTTACTTGGTATAAGTTATATAAAAGAAATAATAAAAAATAATTATAAAATTACACCTATTTCTATTAAAAGAAATAGTAACTATAATTCTAAAGAAATTGAAGGAAAAATTACAAGCGCAACTAGTATTAGAGAATTACTAAAAAAAGGTAAAAAAGTAAAAAAATATGTACCAAGTTATTCTTATAAATATCTACACAGTGTAATATTCATAGATGATTATTTTGAACTTTTAAAATATAAAATTATAAGTTGTGAAGACTTAACTATTTATCAAGGTGTCGATGAAAATCTTTCTAATAGAATTAAAAAATATATAAATAACTCAAATAATTTAGATGATTTTTTAAATTTAATTAAAACTAAAAGATATACTTATAATAGATTAAAAAGAACGTTAACTTTTATATTAATGTCTATAACTAAAAATTATTATTCTAATTTAGATTTAGAATATATAAGAGTTCTTGGATTTAATAAAAAAGGTAAAGAACATTTAAATAAAATTAAAAAGAATATTGATATACCTTTACTTAATAATTATGATAATAAATATTTAAGTAAAGATTTAAATATTAATAATATTATTTCGTTAAATAAAAAAATTAAAAATAAAAAAAGTTTTATAGAAAAGGAATATAAAGAAAAACCTATTATCAAGTAATAGATTTTTTTTACATTTGTTTACCCTTATTTTCATTGATAAAATCACCAGATAAAGATTTTTCTATATATCTTTTTTCCATGTATTTAGCTCTCTCTTCTCTTTCCTTAATTTTTTGATTTGTTTCTACATAATACTTTCCAAGTTCAGGATATAAATCCAACGCATGAGTAAATTCATGTATACTAACTAAAAGATTTTTTAATGTTTTTATTTCTGGAATTATTAAATTAAAATCAACTAATACACTATTTTTTACTTTTGGATAACATCCAAAAAAAGGTATATCTGTACTAGATGGATATATATGTGTCCTCTCTTTTATATAATTAAAAATTTCTTCATCATACATATTTTCACTTTTAAAAAATTCTATTATTCTATCCATATTATCACCCATTCCTTTTATAATTAAACATATATTGTATAGCAATCCCACTAAATTTTTTATAATTATTATAAGTAAATTCTTTTATGTTTTTTTCACCTTCTATATTGTAAGAATCTTTCATAAATTTTTTAACCCAAGTATCAATTGGATATACATCAAATTTCTGATACGCAAATAAAAGTATACAGGAAGCAACTTTATTTCCTATTCCTTTAAATTTCATTAAATAATTTAAAGCATCTTCACTATCCATATCATATATTTTATCTAAATTTAAATCCCCATTTTTTATACTATTAATTGCGCTAAATAAATATTTATCTCTAAATCCTACTTTGCATTTTCTAAAGTCTTCTTCTTTTACGTTTTTTAATTGTTCAAAAGTTGGAAATAAATAATATGTTTTATCTTTAAATGTTATTTTTTCTCCATATTTTTCTGAAATTAAATTTAAAGAATTAGCTATTGAAGGTACTCTATTATTTTGAGATATAATATATGCGATTAATGTTTCAAATGGATCTTGATGTATCATTTTAAGACCTCTTGAAAATTTTAACGCACTCTTTAATTTATCATCTTTTTTAAGTATCTCTTTTTCTATTTCAAGATAATCTCTATTTAAATCAAAATAATCCATTACAATTTCTTTTAAATTTTCTTCATTATTTGATTCAATTATTATATCATCATCTTTTACTTTAAGTATCAATACTCTATCCTTTATTATTATTGTAAATTCATCATCTGAAACACTATATCTAAATATTTGACCACAAGTAATAGTTGATTTTAAATCAAAATTATTTTTTATCTTCAACACACAACTCACCTATATTCTCTTTAGTATATATTTTTTTACTAATTACTTTACTATTTTTTCTATAATTTTCATCTAAATATTCTAAATATGTTCCAGGAGAAATTATACCTACTAATTTTAATACATCAAACACATAATTTCTAAGTAATTGATCTGTGAAATAACTGCAATTAGTTCCAAGTACAAAATATTTTTTATATTCGCTTGTTTTAAATTTATAGAAATTTGCTTTAGTTTTAACATATAGTTTACTAGCGTATTCTTTATATTTAAATTTATTTTTCTTATCGTGTTCAGCATTTGGTTCCCATTTATATGTATATTCTATTATTTTATTTAGTCTATTTCTTATATTATTTTTTTCTTTTTCTGTTAATTTAATTCCGTATTCTATTATTGTTTTTTTACTTGTTTCAATACAAAATTTTATATATTTTAATTTTTGATTTTTTATTGTAAATAACACTCCATCTCCTATTGTATTAAATAATTTTAATGACGATGGATCATAATTTCCATAAGAATATATTTTATCTTCAAACATTATATCCATATGTCCAAATTTATTAAATCCATAATTTGATAAATGTATGAATACAAGTAAATCTGATTTTTCACTATTTTTATTATCCTCTTTTAATTTATTTTTATTTATTAGATTAAGTTCATTAAGAGGCATAAATGCTTCATAAAATGCTGGTAAAGTAATTTTTAATTTTCTCCTTATTTCTAATTTGAATTTTTCTGATAATAAATCGGTTACAAATTCTAGTACTTTATTTATACCTAATATTAAGCAATAAATACCAATAATCATTATAAATAAATCTAATTCTTCTATTGGATAAAGTAAGAAGAAAAATGAAAATATAAGAAAAAATAAACTAAAAAATAGCGATTTAAATCTTGATTTTAAGTTTACCTCTTTTAATATATAATAGTTTATAAACTTTACTATAGAATTAAAAAATAAATATATTGAAAATATTATCGGTAATATTGAAAGAGGAATTTTAGGAAAAAGAAGCATTACTATTCCTAACAATATATTAATTATTACAGAAAATAATGTTTGACTATTTCTAATTATCTTTTTATTCAATATAAAATTTATTAGTTTTGATATACCATAAATGATAAATACATAGACAAATAAATTAACTATTTTAGTATACATGGATGTACTTCCAATAACTATAATTATTCCTAAGGTTATTATACCTATACCTGCAAGTAAATTATTAATTAATTTTATTTGTTTTTTCTTTACTAGCATAAAACCACATCCAATAGTATTATATCAAACTTTATCAAAAAATTCAAAAAAAAGGGTTGAAAAACTCAACTTAAACACTTTTTGAAAGTTAAAAACTCCTAAGCCCTTTATTTATAAGGGGTTGAGGAGTTTTTTAAATTTTTTAAAAATGCGTACGTTGACTATTTTTTTGTTAGTTTACAAATATTTTTTAAATTTTTTTCTCTAATTGCTTCAAAGTCCGTTCTAAAGCCAAATGTTTCATGTAAATCATCTGTTAAATCAGTTCTTATATAATTAGGAGAATAAGCATCATTGCTATCTAATTTTAAATTCATTTCTCTTAATGTATCTAACATTTCGCCAACTGTATATTTATTATTTAATTTCTTTTCTAAACATCTATATATAACTAATGATAAGAAACAAAGTAGAAAATGAGCTTTAATATTTTCTTCTGTCCAGTGAAAAGCTGGTCTAGCTTTAAACTCTGATTTCATTATTCTAAAACTTTCTTCTATTTCCCATCTATTGTGATTAACTTTTATTATATCTTCAACATCATCTTCAAGATTAGTACATACTGCATATAATCCATCATATTTTGCTTCTTCTTCTATTACAGATTGATTTATAGAATAATATGTTTCACTGGCTACTTCTCCAGTTTCAGTAGTATTTATACTTTCAATAAATCTTTTTGGATCATTTTGTTTTGCTTTTCCTATTTTCTTAGGATTTTGTTCTATCATTTTTTTAGCTCTTTCAATTTGATTGTTTCGAATATGTTTTTGATATTCTTGATATTTAACTGAAAAAGTAACAATAAGTCTTTGTTCTAATTTTCCATCTTTAATCCATCTTTCTTTATAAAAAGTTTTATCTTTATATGCTTCAATTAAGTTTTCATCACTTCTTAACTTTTCAATATTGTAAGTTTTATTACTTCCAGGTAAATGCCATCCTTTAGTTAAATCTAATGCTTCTTCTTTTAAATAATCTTTTAATTTTTTTATAGATTGTGTTGTTATAAACTTTCTATTATTTGTATCATTAAATAATCTATTTGTTTTTGATGCGAGTCCGGCATCAGTACAAACTACTATTTGAGATAAATTAAAATCTTTAATAATCTTTTTTTCTAATGGTTTTAGAGTAATTTGCTCATTGGTATTTCCCGGGGTTATTTCACATGATAAAGGAATACCATCACCATCCATGAATAATCCCATTTGAACAATTGGATTAGGTCTATTTTCTTTGCGTTTACCATATTTCCTAAAATTATCTTCTGTTTCTGCTTCAAAGAAGAAATTAGTACAATCATAGTATAAAATACGATTATTTCTTGATATATAATTTTTACTATTTTTATAAAGTTCTGATTGAATAAAATCGTTTTCTTTACAAAGTATTGATAAAGATCTTTCTACATGCTGATAATCAAAATTTGGCTGTTCAAAAAATTTTTTAGATAATTCTAAGGTCTTTAATTTAGAAGCAGGGAATAATATTCTTGCATAAATTAATTTAGATAAAATATCATTTAAATCAAATTTAAATTGATATTTTTTTGAAATAGTATTACAAATATCATTAAGTTTAAGTTTATAGTAAATATCCTGTAAAAACAGATAACCTACATTAAAAGATACTTGGACATTTTTATCAATAATTTTATTAGGATTTTTTTGAATAATAATAGGTAAAGAATCTTCTTTAAGTTTATCGTTTAACTCTTTAACATAATTATTTAACCAAGAAATAGGATCTTCGTTACCAGCACGAAGTTTTAATTTTTCATAATTACCAATGTTTTCATAAACTTTTGAGGTTCTTTTTCCATTTACTTTAGTATCATAAATAATAGAATAGTGTTCAAAATTTTTAGATTTAGTTTTTTTAATATGCATATAATCAACTACTTTCAAAAACATTATATCAAACGTATGCCAACGTATGCAATACTAAAATTCAAAATTTGACAAAAAAATAACCATTTTATAATGGTTTGAGAGATTTTTGAGCTTTAAAAGTGTTTAAGTTCCGTGTTTGACTATTTCTAATTATCTTTTTATTCAATATAAAATTTATTAGTTTTGATATACCATAAATGATAAATACATAGACAAATAAATTAACTATTTTAGTATACATGGATGTACTTCCAATAACTATAATTATTCCTAAGGTTATTATACCTATACCTGCAAGTAAATTATTAATTAATTTTATTTGTTTTTTCTTTACTAGCATAAAACCACATCCAATAGTATTATATCAAACTTTATCAAAAAATTCAAAAAAAAGGGTTGAAAAAGAAAAAGAGATTTGCTATAATGTTAATGTTACTTGGCGATGTAGCTCAGTTGGCTAGAGCACATGGTTCATACCCATGGTGTCGAGAGTTCGAATCTCCCCGTCGCTACCAAATGTTTATTACTAGATTATGTATCTAGTTTTTTTATTAAATAAAAAATTGATAATCTTTTTTTAATAGATATATATTTATGTTTACATTTGCTCTTTAATAACGTAGTTTAATGTATAATTAAAAATTTTTTAAATATAATATAAAACGAATAACACAGCTAAAATATAGTTGCGTCTTTAGAATTTATATAACTCTTGGTAATTGAATAATAAATTATTTATATCATATTTAGCTTATTGTTTTTCTTATACTTGAATAGTATAATTCTATATACTAAACTTCTAGAATAAAAATCTAAAAAGTTTACTATTCCAAATATAAATAATGAAAATTGATTATTAATAAATAATAAACATATTAAAAATCTTATTAGTACACCAATTATAGAACCAATTAATAGTATAAATGACTTTCCTTGAGTAATACATAATGTTTTATATGTTTCATATTGATAAAGTCCAAATACTGCAATTGAATAAAATAAAATATAAGGTAAACATTTATATAAAGGTAAACTACCATGTGATATAAATAAATATAAAAATGAAAAAATAAAATTTAATACAATAATTAATATAAAACATTTCTTTTTCATATACATACAATTATTATATTGTTCTTCATAATTTTTTCCTTCTGGGACCTTAATCATTAAAGCTGCTTGGTATGCATTAGTAATAATTTCTAATGTTAAACAAACTGAATAGCATACAGTGTGTATTGAATATTTTTCAGAGCCTAAATGGCTTGCTAAAACCCCATATAGTAATATAAATATTCTTGATAATAATCTTTCCGAAGCATACGCCAAGCCATATTTGATTATATTGTTTAACGATTCTTTATCAGGATATTCAAATTTTAATTTTAAATTATATAGCATATATATTATAGAAATAGACCATGAAATAATTGTTGCTACAATTAATAATGTTAAATTTTTAGTAAATATGTATGTAATTGCATCTAATCCAATTAATGATACATAGTAAACAATCAAACTTTTCTTATATAATTTTAATTGTGACTTTAATCTTATTATTTCAAAAATTCCGTTTGCTAATCTTCCTAATACCACATATGCAACATAAAAATTTAGCAACGATGATAACATATTTTTTTGAATAATAGTCAAATCAAATATATTTATAATAATGTCTTTGCTAATAAAAACTATAATTCCTATCAATAAGCCAAAGATGATATTAAACCATAAATATTTCCACTCGTTTTTTCTAATTGTTCTATAAGTATAAATTCCAATTTCTGCAAAAGACTTAAAAATTAAGTCTATTAAAATGAAACTCCCGGTTACTACTATAGCATCAATACTTATCAAGTTATTAAATGCTGAATCAACACTATCTGCAATACTCATAAATATGAAACTAATTAATATTGATATGAATTCTTTCATTAACTATCACACCTTTAAAGTTATAATAACATTTACTATATTTAGACAAATTTTTCTATAATTTTATTGGAATAATTTTAACTTATAGTACTATTATTTAGTGGTTGATTGTTTATCAACTATTTCTTAAAATTTTTGATATATTATATTTCAGTAACAATTTGATAAAAAGTCTGACTTTTCAATTAAAAATAGAAAACATACTTGAAAAAAAGTTTTTTTTATGTTATGATGTATTTGTCAAGGAAACTTGCATATAATAAAAAAGAGGAACATTTGAGTAGCAAGTGAATGTCGCCTCTAAGAATTTAGACTTGACACTCTATCAATGCTGATTGAGTGTCATATTTTTATTGCTATTACCAATAAGGTAAGAGTAATAAAATGATAGCAACAAGCCGAAGGACTTTTATTGTAAAAATAATGATTATTATTAAAAAGCTTTTATTTATAAGTGTATATTTAAAAGATAAAATCATTTTACTATTAATTTGCTACTTTATGCATAATTATCAATATATATAGGATTAGATTTTAAAAATATCACTTAAATTCAAAAATTATATTTATCAAAATACAAATGCATGATATAATTATTAAAAAAACAAAAATATAACATTCAATTTAAAAATATTGTCAGTGTACACATGAATGGGGGAAGATATATGATTTTAATAACTAAAGATAATTTGTCATCATTTATTGAGTATTATCATAACTTCCATGATAGTTATATAACAAATATCAATTATGATATCAAATTATCAAAAATAGAACTTTTTATAGATGTTTCCTGGTCAGGGGAACTAATATTAAAAGAAGATGGCCACTATGAAACTAATAAAACAAAATTAAAAATGATTTTTAATGATATAGAACAATGTAATAACAAGGAAATTTTTTCATGGGATTATATTAGTGATGCTTTTATGAAATATATCAATATTAAAAATAAAGATTATATTTGTTTTGCTAGTGATGAAAATGATCCATTAGTTTATATTATCTGTGATAATATTGAATATGAGGAATTAAAGCATTGATAAAAACTATTATATTTTTTCAACTAGTGTAATTAAAAATTTTAAAATTTAAAATATATAATAAATCTTACTATATGCTTCTTGCTACATAATAAGGGTAATACTATCCTTATTATGGTGAAGACTTTAGTGGCTAACACCACTTGTCTCGCTCATAAGATTGTATTAATACTATGACATTGCATAGTGTTTTTAATATTTAAAATCAATAACTTAAAAAATAATTTTTTACTACTAATTTACTACTTTTGAAAGTGAAAATATAGGGAATTATGACAATTTATTCGAAATTCCTCTAGAAACTAAAATATTATAAACACTTATAAATAAAGATTATAAAAGCATTTAAGCATCTATGAAGAGATACTTACAAAAATACAATATTTTTAAAATAAAAGTTCTTTTTTTCATTGTATCCCCCCTTTCTTTCTCAAGATTGGAGGCAGACACTCACATTAAATGTTCCAAATTAATTATATCAAACAATTGTTCTATACACAATACTTTTACACTAAATTATATTAATTTATAAAATACTTAATTTTTTTCAATTTTTAAATAGAAGAACTTGAAAAAAATTTTTTTTTATGTTATGATGTATTTGTCAAGGAAACTTGCATATAATAAAAAAGAGGAACATTCAATTTGTTAGTGAATGTCGCCTCATTAATTTGTTTGCGACACTCTTTCATCGCTGAATGAGTGTCATTTTTTTATAACTACTATCAACAAAGATAGGAGAAATAAAATGATAGCAATGTATCTAAAAATTTTTATAACAAAAATTCTTTTCTTCATATTTATCAATCCCCCTTTCTTTCTCAAGATTGGAGGCAGACACTCACATTAAATGTTCCAAATTAATTATATCAAACAATTGTTCTATATACAATACTTTTACACTAAATTATATTAATTTATAAAATACTTAATTTTTTTCAATTTTTAAATAGAAGAACTTGAAGAAAATCTTATTCTATGTTACGATGTATTTGTCAAATATACTTGTATAAAAAACATTCGATTTAAAAGAATGTCTTTTATTATATTTTTTTGTTATAATTTTAATAAGCCAATAATATTTTACAAAAGAATTTAATATAAAAAAAATTTAATATACATTTTAAGTATTTAATATCATACCATTTAATAAATTATTTTAGTTTATATAAAAAATATATAAATGCAACTAAAAGTTGATAGTATAAAATTATTTTCTCATATATAATTTATTATGAAAAGGAGGTACTCTAAATGAAATTTGGAGACAATTTAAAAAAAATAAGAATTTTAAAAAAACTATCACAGGAAGATTTAGCAGAAAAAGTAAACGTATCTAGACAATCTGTAAGTAAATGGGAAACTGGTGATGCTTACCCAACAATGAATAATTTATTAGAACTATGTAAAATTTTTCATTGTAAAATCAATGATTTGGTAAATGATAGTATCATTGATATAGATTCACTTGGAGATGAGGTTAAAACTAAAGTTGTAAGTTTAAAAAAAGAAGAACAAAAGAAAATGAAAGTTTTAAGTAAAATCATTTCTTTAATATCTAAAATAGGAAGAATTTTTTGTTATATTGCTATTCCATTTATTTGTTTAATGTTAATTTCTTCACCTTATTTAATTAGTAAAGTTGTAATAAAAGATAATAATTTAACCTTAGATTTATCAAATCATAATATTAGTCTTTCAGAAACAAAAGACAAGCTAATCTTAAAAGCCGGATCATTTGTTTTAGCAGATGCTGATAAAGAATTTTTAAATACTAAAGTAATATCTATATTTGAAAATAATAGTAAAGCTAAAATAATTGGTTATGTTGAAACAGGTTTTGCTACTCTACTCGTAATAATTATTTTGACATCTATAATATTTAAACATCTAGAAACTTTATTTAATAATATCAATAAAGGAGAAACACCATTTACTTTAGAAAATGTTATTCTAATAAAAAAGATTGCTTGGAAAATGATTGTAATAATTTTAATGAGTAATATTGGTGGTGGAATGTTTGATTTATTATTAAGCACAGATTTAAATATAGAATTTGAAACTTATGATTTAGTAGAAATATTATTCTTATTTAGTTTGTCATATATATTTGAATATGGAAGATTGTTAGGTCTTGAAACTAAAGGTCAAATGTATGGTGATAACAATGAATAAAAAGGAATTTTTAAATGAACTTTCTAAACAAACTAATTTAACAGAAAATGAAACAATATTAGTTAATGACATATTAGAAAAAAACTTTTTTATAAGCAAAAAGAATAAAGATAAAATAATAAGCGAATTAGTAATAAAGTTAGATATAAGTTTAGATAAAGCAATAGAAATATATAACACTTGCAAAAGAATAGTTAGTGAGGAAATAAAAGATAAATTAAAACACCCTTTTAAAAATCAAGATTAGTAATTATAAATTAGCAAACATTATAATACTGTTTGCTTTTTATGTGCTATAATATTAATGAAATTAGTAGCAATTTCTAGGAGGATAAATAATGAAAATAAAGTATAAAAATTTAGAAGCAGAAATTAAAGCAGAAGATATAGCAGAAAAAATAATAGATAATAATGAATTAGATTGGAAAGAAAAATTTGAATCAAAATCTAAAGCAAAAAAAGAATTATTAGAATTAAAACACAAAAATAAAATGGAAAAAAATATAATAAAAAGAATGAATAATGAAGATTTAAAACAATATTATAAAGAAAAGAATAAAAGTCATAACATAGAAAATAAAAAAATTGATTTGGATAAATCAAAGAAAATTTTTAAGATTTTAAGTATCATTATGTTTTTTATCTATGGTTTATTTTGTATACTATGTTTTCAAAATAACCATATAATATCTACAATTATAAGTTTTATTCAAATATTATTAATCATAATCACATTTTTAATATCAATGGACTTTTTTAGTTTTTTTAAAAATGATTATAAACTATTTTTCATTATAAGTATTTTTTTAATTATACCATGGTTAGCGTTTGCAGTTTAATTTATAGAGGTAAAAATATGTTTAATATGCAAGAAATTTTGTCCAATGAATGTTGATATGTTAGATGATTCTAAAAAAAGAAAAATGGAACAGAATGTATTTTGTGTAGTAACTGCATAAAAAATTGTCCTAAAGAAGCATTAGAATTAAAATAATTTATTACATTTACATAAGTTACATCTAACTCTCGCTTTATGTCTTGTTTATTGTTTTATAAGAATTGTATAATTATTCTTGAAAGGAGAAAAACTATGAATCAAGAAAAATGAAAAATAAATTTTTCATTGAAAGCCCCTTGGGCTTTTTTTTTAATCTGATATAGTATAAAATATA
>CANQIV010000031.1 GCA_947624135.1 uncultured Bacilli bacterium
ATATAAAAAAAAGAAAATCAAATTTATTATAAATTCAACTTTCTTATCTTTTTCCCCCAAAACTCTTTACACTAACTAAAAAGATTACAAAAGTAATCTCCTTAACAATTTATACCCTTAATTTTTAATTCTTCTTTTTCTTTTTTATCATCATCATACCAATGTTTATTAGGATCTTTTCCAATATTTCTCTTTTCTATTTGTATCCATAATTGACTTGATATAAATAAACTTGAAAAAGTTCCTACTAATAAACCAATTAATAAAGCTATATTAAAGTTTAAAATTTCATGAGAACCAATTAATATTAAACTTATTACTGGTAATAATGTAGTTATAGTAGTTATTATACATCTTGATACTGTTTGTCTTAAACTTATATTTACTATATCTTTTAATTCATCTATATTTTTTATTTTATCTTTATATAGTTTAGTTTTATTTTCTCTTATTCTATCAAATACTACTATTGTATTATTTATTGAATAACCTATTATTGATAAAATAGCCGCAATAAACATACTATTTATTTCATATTTTAAGAAACTAAATATAATAAGAACCATTAAACTATCATGAATTAAAGCTATTATAGCACTTATTCCATAACTAAATTTAAATCTTATTGTTATATAAATAATCATACCTATACAAGCATATATAAGAGCTTTTAAAGCATTTCTAGTAATATCTTTCTTTACTTGATTTGATATTGCACCCACACTTGTAGTAGCTTGATATTTATCATTAAAATAATTTTCTACTTTTTGAGTTTGTTCATTATCTAATACATCTTTTATAGTTACATAAACTGTTTTATCGTTTATTAATTCTACATTTTCAGATTTAAATTCTAATTCATTTAAGTCTGTTTTTATTGTATTTAAATCTAATTCATATTTAGAATTAATTTCTATAGTTGAACCACCTTTAAAATCTATACCTAAATTTAATCCTTCACTATATATAAACATGCATCCTGCTATAATTATGAGTCCAACTAAAGTGAATACTATATTTTTATGTTTTACAAAATCAAATTTACTTTCTTTTGATTTTTCTTTATATCCAACGAAAAGATTAGTATGTCCTTCAAATTTTTCTGTATTTATAAATAATTTTAATATATATCTATTTAAATATACCATTACTATAAATGTTACTATAATACTTATTATAAGCATGGTTGCAAAACCTTTAACACTGCTTTCACCAAATATAAATAATATTATGGCTGCGATTAAAGTAGTTATATTAGCATCTAATATAGATACAAATGATTCTTTACTACCATTTTTATAAGCTGTTTTTAAACTAACTTTTCTTTTTAATTCTTCTTTAATTCTTGAAAAACTTATTACTGAAGAATCTACTGCCATACCTATACCTATAACAAGAGCAGCTATTCCTTGTAGTGATAATCTTCCGCCTACAAGATTAAATAATAATAGTGTTATAAATGTATAAGTCAAAATACCAATACTAGCTAAAAGTCCACTAAATCTATATATTATTATTAATAGAATTGCTATAGCACTTATTCCAATTAATCCTGCTTTAAATGTTTTATCTAATGAATTTTCACCAAATGATGCAGTTACTGTTCTAGAAGATATTTCAGTTAATTTTGTAGGCATACTACCACTATTTATAAGATCTACAAGGCCTTGTGCTTCTTCTTTTTTAAAATTACCTTCTATTATTACATCACTTGCAAATCCTTGTTTTACTCCTGCATATGATAAACAATTAGAATTATTTATATCACCACATGTATGAAATCCATTTTCATCTGTATATCCATAAGTTACACTATTGCTTTCTAATACTGTACCTTCTTTATAATCTAACCATATTACTATATAATTTTTATCCATTTCACTAACTTTTTTAGTTTGTTTATAAAATTCATCTTTATCTTTTACACTAAGTGAAATATAATATCCTTTATTAGCACTATATCCTACACTTGCTTTACCACTATTTAAAACACTACTATCCATAAGGAGTTCTCCATCATGTGTTCTAAAGGTTAAAGCTGCTGTTGTACTTATAGTTTTTCTAGCATCTTCTATATTATCTATACCTGCCATTGTAACACGTATATTATTACCTTCAATTGATATTTCAGGTTCACTAACACCTAAAGAATTTATACGTTTATCAATGATTTTATAAGTACTATTTACCATATCTGTTGTAACTTTTTTACCATCTATACTATCAACTCTATATAATACTTCAAATCCACCTTGTAAATCTAATCCATATTTTAGATTTTTGATTGCTAAATATATTCCTGATATAGACGCTAATAATATTAATATTGTAAGAATTAATGCACTACTAAATTTTTGTTTAAAATCTTTTGCTTTTTTCATATAATCATCTCATTTCTTCTAAGTTAGGTCTTACTATTTTTTTTCTTATATTGTTTTTTACATATTCATCTATTTCGTTATTATCAAGATTTAAAATATCATCAACCATTTGATATAATAATAAATTATTTGCTTTTGACCATTTAGTTATTTTTAAGTAATTCCATATATCATCTGCTTTTATATAATCCATATCATTTCTTTTAAGTTCTGTTACTTTAGATTTAAGTGCTGGTTTAACTCTATCATATAATTCTTTAACATTATTAAATTCAATATCCATGATTTTCCTCCATTTACTAGATACATATACATTATATATTAAATATGAATTTTTTTAAATATTTTTTATTAAATTTATATGAAAAAGAGAATTTTTATTCTCCATTTCTTACTTTAGCACCTAATTTATTTTCTACATCTTTTATTATATTATTAAATATATTCATGACCTCTTCTTCTGTGAGTGTTTTAGTATTATCTGTAAATGTTAATTTGTAAGCTATTGAGATTTCATCTTCGTTTATTTTATCTCCAACATATATATCAAATACCTCAATATTTGTAAGTAATTTACCTCCTGATTTCTTTATTACATCTATTATATCTTTATTTTTTATGTTTTTATTTACAACGAACGCTACATCTTTTTCCATTCCTAAATATTTAGATATTTCTTTATATTTTATGTTTGATGTTCTATTTTTAAGTAATTTATCTAAGTTTATTTCAAATACAAATACTTTATCTTTAGTAATAGATGGATGAATCATTCCTATTACACCAATATCTTCACCTTGTAATATTATATTAGCGCTTACTCCTGGGTGTAATTCTTTTGGTGTTTGTTTATAATCTATAGTATATCTTCCATTATATCCTAAATAATCTAGTAATTCTTCTACTACACCTTTTATAACATAAAAATCTACATTTGTATTATTTACATCTAAATAGTATTTACCTGTCATAAGACCTGCTAATTTTAAATCTTCTTTATATTCGTTATTTTCTTTATAAAATCCTTTACCTATTTCAAATATACAAGTATCTTTATAATTTCTAGCTTTATTATATTCATAAATTTGTTCAAGTGAATAAAGTAAACTATATCTTAATGTTTTTCTATCTTCACTCATAGGATAATCAAGATTAATATGAGTAAATTTATCTGTTGTATATTCATTTACATGAGAATTTGGAATTAATGCATAGGATAATGTTTCATTAAATCCTAAAGATATCATTTTATTTCTTATTTGTCTTTTTGTTTTATCAAAATGACCTTCTTTTAAAGGTAAAACTAGTTTAGTACCTTTTATTTTATCCATACCATAATATCTTCCTATCTCTTCAATTATGTCTTCTTTTATTTTTATATCAGGTCTTCTTGTTGGTATAGTTACTTTAAATTCGTTATTATTTTCTTGTACTTTAAAGTCTAATCTATTTAGTATATCTATTACCTCTTCTTTAGTTATATTTGTACCAAGTACTTTATTTATTTTATCTAAAGTAACAATTATTTCTTTATCTTGTATATCTATATTATTTATTTCAACCATACCTTTTATTATAGTTGCATCTGCATATTTTTCAAGTAAATTACAACATCTATCTATTGCCATATATGTTCTTCTAGGATCTATTCCTTTTTCAAATCTATTTGATGCTTCGCTTCTAAGTATTTTTTTACTTGTTTTTCTAATATGTACACTATCAAATATAGCTGCTTCTATTAATATATTTTTGGTAGTATTTTCTATTTCAGTTGATAATCCACCCATTACTCCTGCAAGACCAACTGCTTTACTATTTCCATCTGATATTACTATATCATCTTTTGAAAGTAATCTTTCTTGATTATCTAAAGTAGTTAATTTTTCTGAATCATTAGCCATTCTTACTATTATCTTATTTCCAAGATTATCATTATCGTAAAAATGAAGAGGTTGTCCTAATTCAAGCATTACGTAATTTGATATATCTACTACATTGTTTATTGGTCTAATACCACTAGCAATTAATCTAGTTTTTATAAAATCAGGACTTTCTTTTATAGTTATATTTTTAACTTGTTTAGCTAAAAATAATGGACAATTTTCTGTTTTTACCTCTACTTTAAAGTCAATATTGCCACTTTCTTTATAAGAGGTATCTACATTTTTTACTTTCTTTCCATATATTGCACCTATTTCATAAGCCATACCTAATATACTAAGTAAATCACCTCTATTTGATGTAAGTTCAAAATCTATTATTTCATCGTCAAGACCTAAAAATTTAATTGGGTCTTCACCTACTATAGCACTTTCATCTAATTCACATATTCCAGTATAATCTTCTTCTTTTAAAAATTTAGAATCAAGTCCAAGTTCACTTAGTGCGCATAGCATACCATTTGATTCTACACCACGCTTTTCACATTTTTTTATTTCTCCTCCTGGAAGAATTGCACCTGGTTTAGCAACTATTACTTTTAAATTTTCTCTTACATTTGGAGCACCGCAAACTATATTAAGTACCTCGCTTGAGATATCTACTTTACAAACGCGCAAATGATCACTATCAGGATGAGGAATACATTCTAAAACTTTACCTATTACAAGATTCGTAGCAGGAATTAATTTTTCACATGAATCATATTCGTTTCCAACATTAGTCATGTCGTTAGCAAGTACTTTAGTATCTACATCTATATCTAGATAATCATTTAAAAATTTTCTACTTAATTTCACCTATCTTCATCTCCTCTTGTAAATTGATTTAAAAATCTCATATCATTTCCATAAAGTGTTCTTATATCTGTTATTCCATATTTAAACATTGTAAATCTATCAAGACCTGTACCAAAAGCAAATCCTTGATATTTTTCTGGATCATATCCACTCATTTTAAGTACATTAGGGTGTACCATACCAGCACCTAATACCTCTATCCATCCTGTACCTTTACAAAGACTACAACCTTTTCCTCCACATTTAAAGCATGTTGCATCTACCTCTACACTAGGTTCTGTAAAAGGGAAAAAACTTGGTCTAAATCTTACATCTGTTTTTTCTCCTAATAGTTTTTTACAAAATGTTTCTAATGTACCTTTTAAATCTGCCATAGATATATTTTCATCTATTACAAGACCTTCCATTTGCATAAATTGATGTGAATGTGTAGCGTCGTCATCTCTTCTATATACTTTACCAGGACAAACTACTCTTATTGGTCCTTTTTCTTTATTTGCTTCCATTACTCTTACTTGACCAGTTGAGGTTTGGCTTCTAAGTAAATATTTTTCATATTCATTTTCTAAATAAAATGTATCTTGAGCATCTCTAGCAGGATGTCCTAAAGGTAAATTTAATTTTTGAAAGCAATTTTCATCTGATTCTATTTCTGGTCCATCGTATACATCAAATCCCATAGATACAAATAAATCTTCTAATTCTTCTAAAGTTCTTGTCATTGGGTGTTTTGAACCTACTCTTATTTTTTTACTTGGAAGCGTAACATCTATTTTTTCACTCTCTAATTTTTTATTTAATTCTTCTTCATTTAATTTATTTAATTTTTCTTCAAAAAGTTCATTAAAAGTCTTTCTAATAGTATTTAGCATTATTCCATATTCTTTTTTATCAGTAGCATCTTTTATTCCATTTTGAAGTTCTGTAATGATTCCTTTTTTACCTGTATATTCTATTTTTAAATCATTTAAAGACTTTAAATTTGTAACATTTTCTATTTTTTCTTTTATTTCTTTACATAGTTTTTCTGTCTGCACATTTATTCCTCCTATCAAAAAAACTATTACTCATAGGGGCGAAATATCCGCTGTACCACCCTATTTCATAATAGTTATTATCTTTTTTGTGTATAACGCCACTACGTTTATTATTAATAACACTAGAAAGTGAATTTATAAGAATTTATTTGGAGTTTACACCAACCACTCCATCTCTTTAAATAATTAGACTTACTACTACTCTTTCATCATCGCTTTACAGACTTATTATAACATGAATTATATTTTAGGTCAATCATTCAATTTAACTTTATTAAAAGCTATAATAGGAAAAAATTATTTCTTTTTTATAACTAAATATATAGCTACAATTAATATTAAACCACCAACTATTAAAACTATTAAAGGAATTGAAAAACTTTTTGATTGATTATAAATATCTTTATTTTGTTTTATACAATCTTTAATATCTTCATCATTTTGTAATTTTGAAACTATATCACAATAATCTAAAGCATCTTCATAAGATTTTATTGCTTTTGTTAAATTGTCTTTTGTTTTATCATTAAATCCAATAAAATAATTAGTACCTAAAATAATTAGTGGTATATCATTTTTAGTTATATTTAATTCTTTTTTTAGTTGTTTATTTAATCCTTTATTTTCATTTATTTTTATGTATTCTGCTCTAACACGTTTATTGTCTTTTAGGTTTTCTTCTAACCAATTTTTTCCTTCTTCACAACTTTTACAATTATCTTCATAAAAGAAATAAACTTTAATATTATTATAAGAAGAATTAGTAGCAAGTGCTTTTGATATTACCGGAAAAGTAAGAAGAAGAAAAGCAAGAAGAAAGAATCTCTTTTTCATATATTCCTCCATATTAATAATTAAGGAAAGGTGTGGTATTAAATATCACACCTTTATTTAGCATTAAGCTATTTCTGCATGTCTTGTCTCTTCATAATACTTAACAAATTTATTATAAGTATCTCTAAATTTTTCAATTGTTACTGGATTATTATCAGTTGTTAATAATTCAATAGGTTTTTTAATTATGGTTTTATTAACGTTTTCTATAGTTACATCAATTCTATTACCTGTGTATGTCATGATTTTATCATCCGATAGTTTTGATTTTATATCAAAATTACTTAATGTTTTTATTTTACTTATATAACCATCATCAGTTAATCTAACCTCTAATTTTAATAAATCTGAATCATTTGTAGTTTCTTTTTCTTTATCATCATTTTCATTATTATTAATGTATTCAAAATCTAACCATTGTTCAAATCTATCTTTATTTATTGTAATTGTATATGTATTTTCTTCTGATTTATTTACTGATTTTATGGCTTCTATAACATTTTTATCCTTAATAGAATCAATTAATAATTCAAGTTCATGAACTCCCATACTAACATCTGAAAACTTATTATCAAATATCCAGCCATTTAACTCTGGTCCACAAACTGAATTAGGACATTTATAATTTTCTGATTTTTTTACTAGTGATAAGAATCCATCACCTATATGGTCGCTATCTACATCTTTAATTCTAAAATTATATTCTTCAATACTACTGTTTGTAACTCTATTGTATGTTAAATGATTTTTCTTATCATATTGATATATAGAATTGTCATAAACATATTTAATAAAATTATTTTTAGTTACTGTTAAATCATTAGCTTCTTGAGTATTCTTTGCTGCTTCATTAATTTTTTCAACAATTGTTTCTACTTCGCTATAATCTAATTTATAAGTTTTTGATTGTTCAGAATCAATTCCATTAGGAAAAAGCGCTAAATCATAAACTTTTTTATTATTTTCTTTTATATTAGATGTTTTAATAGCTTCTAATTGTAAACTCATTGTACCAGAGTCAACTTTTTTAGCTAAACCATCGCTACTAGTTGGTCCATAAGTGTAAATTTTAGTATTTCCATTTGGATCTGTAACTTTTACTTTGGAAACATTATCTATAAAATCATTTGATGTTAATGTGACTGGTAAATAAAATTTACCATCACTACTTTGATCTAATAATGTTCCTGAATAAACATTATTATCTAATGATAATCCATTTATAATAGCAGTCTCTTCTATAGATGGACCAGCTACTACTTTATCACCAATTTTTAATGTAGCATTGCATTTTTTATCGATTGGATTATAATCAGTTGCTTTACCATCTTTAACATAAACTATTTGAATAGAATTTTCAAATATGCTTCCTGCTTGGAATATAAATCCTGATGCATCGTATGCTTCATCTGTTACATCAATTGCTATTTTAAGAACTTTACTTTCAATTTTTCCAGCCCAGAATTTTCCTAAATTAATTGTTGCATTTGTTTTATCTTTAGGAGCTTGAATTCTAATTCCATATTCATTATCTCCAACAAAAGTTGCTGATTGATGTGTGATATCAATAGTTGCACCTTCAGCTATCTTATCTATATAAATAAATTCTTTTGTTTCGTTAGCTCCACTAAAATCGTTACCTACTATTCTAGAATTATTACTAATTTCTCCTGAGAAATCTAAAATTATTTTAGAATTTTTACCATCGAATTTACTAAAGTAAACAATTGCTGTTGGGCTTCCTTCATAGAAATGTATTAAACTATTCCAAATTCCATTACTAGAATCTGCTTTAACATTTACTTGATAAACATTAAATCCTGTATTGTGTACTGTAATGACATCTTTATCTTGAGGGCTCTCTGTTTTACCAACAATATTAAGTTTTTCAAATTTAACATTTTCTGCTTTTATGTTAATTTTACCTGTAATTGTACCATAAGTATTACCTAATTCATGTCCTACACCAAGTATTAATATATTTGGTTTTTCTATATTAAGTTCACTATTTAATTCAATATTACCTTTAACTATTACTACCTCAAATTCACTATTTTTAGCAACAGCTTCTTTTAGTTCATCTTCAGTAGTTACCTCTTTTGTATTTTTAACATAATCTGCTCTTAAATCAACTGCGTAATATGTTTCTTTATCAGGAGCTGGAACTTTTCCTGCCTCGTAAGTTTCTAAATTATTTACCCAATATTCAACAGTATATTTATATAAATTATTAGTGTAAGTATTTAAGTATTCAATTCCTTCAGGTGGCTCAATAACACTAGGATCTTCTTTATCAAACCATCTAATAAATTTTAATGGTTTGCCTGTAATAACACGATCAGCAATATAAGTTATTTTTATAAAATTATTTTCTTTTGAAGAATCATTATAATAATGTACGTAATTATAATTTTCTTTATTTATTAATTCATCTCCAATTTCAACTTTTAATTTTGCATCTTCTTCATTATAAACATATCTTTTAACCTCTTTAAGAGTAACAGATTTAGAAATTTCTCCATTTATATTAGTTAAATTAACTGTTGAATTTTGTTCTGCTTTGACAAATGGTTTACTATAACTTTCATTATCATATGTTAATTTTTCACCAGTGAATTTTCCTCCACTTATTATAGTTATTCCTGCATCATCACAAAGAATTTTTAAACCAGTTGAATTTAATTCAGCATCTTTACTAACTATAATACCTTCTTTATTACTTTCTAAAGTTAAATTATTTATATTTACATTTACTGCATTTATTGTAAATATAGATGAATTGTTTGCAGTAATTTTATGGTTTTGTGCGCCTCCATCTATTACTACTTTTCTATTTATTTCTATAGATTTATCAACTGTAAAATCATTAGAAATAAATATTTGTTTTGCGTTTCCACTTAGTGCTTCTTCTAATTCACTTTGAGATCCTACAGAAATTACATCTGATTTAAATGTAAATTTATAAGCCGTTGGGTCTGATTCTTTAAGTGTAACTGTTTTAGATACATTTTCTAGATTAATTTTTAAAGTGAAACTATTCATATTTTCTTTGTGCGCTAAAGCTGCTAGTGTTACTTGATCTATTATTTTAGATTCAAAGTTTGTTGATAATAATGGTGCGTATAATTCTTTTATACCATCTTGAATAGATTTCTTTAATAATTCTTGATCCTCTAAAGTTTTTGTAAATTCTTTAGTTTCTCCGTTTATTTCTAAAGTAATTGATTTAATTTCATCTTTTAATAAGATGTATGCGATTGCACCTGGAATACTTGTATCATTAATTCTTGATAATGTTATTGTAGGATCTATTATATTAATAGTAATATCTCCACTATCAATAGATTTTTCAAATTTAAATTCTTTACTGAAATCTTCAGATTTAGAACCTTCATCTTTTGATAAATTTAAATCGTCGATTACATCAGTAATAAATTTGTCTGAATATAAATTCCAATGTGGAACTAGTGTTATATCATTTTCTGCTACTTTTAATCCAATAGCTTTTGTTCCATCTTCTTTAATCCAATCGACAAATTCATGATATTTATCAACTGCTGTTGGATTTTCTTCTGGAAGCATATCTTCAGTAATTGTATCATCTTCCCATACAGTAACTGAGTTTGCATCTACACCTTTAAAGTTTAAAGTACGTGCTTCTTTGAAAGTTAAATCTTTATAGTCGATAGTATATGAAGCTGGTAGAAAATCTTTACCACTACCATCGAAATCTATTTCATATTTTATTAAAGCATTATTTAAACCAACTTTTTTGTCATCTAATTTAAATAGTACTACTACCCAGCCTCTTTCTTGTTCAATCTTGTTAGGTGTATAAGGTGTTTTTTTACTACCGTTTTCATCATATATAGTAATTGTCCATTTAGTTTTATATTCATCAAACCATTGTTCATTAATTGGAACTGATATTTTTATTGGAACAAAATATCCTGTACTATTACTAAATACTCCATCTTTTAATGTTTGTTGTTTTATTTTTCCTTGTAATTTGTTATTTGTTTCAACACTTAACTCTTCTATGGATTTACTATTAAAATTCCAATTTGTCAAATCTTCATCTGATGAAATATCATCAAATATAGCACATTCAATGTTTCCTACTGACTCATTTTGAAATTTAAGGTTACTATAATCTATTGTTACCTCGTAAGGAGCATATTCTTCTCCTTGTTTATCTAAATCTAATATTATTTTAAATTCTTTAGTTGTTTCAGATTCATCTAAATATTTTAAAATATAAATAGTATTAGAATCTGTTTTAATAACATTATCAGTATCTTCTATATCAGAACTTAATAATTTTATAGACATTTCTTCACTATTAAATTCTTCTGGTTCTTTTATTAAGTTAAGTTTTAAACCTAAATTATATTTATCTTTATTACCATATAAAGGTAATAATCCTGATACATGATATATAGTTTGATCATTTTCATCTTGTATAATTTCTGTAGAATAATCATCATTTAACCATTTATTATCATCAAATTTTTTATCATTATTTTTATCTAATGTTTGTACTTTAAATAATGATGATTTTTCAAAAATTACATCACTATAATCAATTGTATATATTGTTGGTAAATATTCACTACCTTCTCCGTCCCAATCGATTCTATAATATAATTTACAATTTTTTTTATTTGTCGCACAAGTTGTTTCTGGATCAAATCTTTTTAATATTGTTAAATTACCTTTTTCATCGTATTCATTTTGATTAAATTCTTTCTTTACGATAGTTCCAGTTATATCACTTAAACTTTGTATTTTAGCATTACCGCTTTTTACATTTTCAGGTTTTATGAATGTGAAATCAAAGAAATATCCTGTTTTTTCTGATTTACCAAATGGTTTATCATTTAAAACTTGTTCTTTCATTTTTCCTGTTAATTTATATGTGTTTTTTTCAAGATTTACAAGGTCGATTTCATTGAAATCAGATTTGTATCCCCAATCTGTAAGTGTTTTTTTATCAGTATCAGATGATGAATTAAGTGATGGTATTGTAGATGAATTTTCTTGGAGCGTTAAAGAATTCCAATCAACAGTAAGTGAATATGGTGTATATTCTTCTAAATCTCCATCAATATCTACTACAATAGTAAATGTTTTATCTGTTGCATCATTGTGTAGATGTTTTAATATATATATTTCTTTTTCGCTATCAAAATTATCTGATGTAATAGTTTTTGATTCTTCATCACTAATAAATTTAACTGTTGTATTATTATTTTTATTTACTTTTGTTTCAATTATAAATGGTAAATAATATCCTGTTGCATCATCTGCATTAAATGGATTTTTTGAATCTTTAAATTGTTCTAAAATAGGAATAAGTCCTGTAACTGTTACGTTTGTTTCTTTTGTTTCAAATTTAGTATTGAATCCTTCTACTTTTCCCCAACCAAAATCATTTTCTAATTTATTTTCAGCTGCTTCATTTATATTTTTTATTTCAAATTTTGAACTTTTTACAAATGTTAAATTACTATATCCTATTACTATTTTTTGAGATTCAAAATATTGATTTTGACTACCATCCCAATCAACTGTAATTAATATTTTACAATTATCTACGCAATTTTCATCTAATTTAAATATTTCTGTAAATACACCATTATCATTAAAAGATTCTTTACCATAAGTAATAGTTTGTTGACCTTTTACTGTAACTTTAACGCTATCTGGTATTTCTTTTAAGTCACTTGGTTTTGTTATATTAAATATAAAGAAATATCCGTTTTCATCTGATGAACTAAATGTACCTGCTTTAAAATATTGCTGTTCAACTGTTCCTGTTAAATTATAGAATCTATTTTTACCAGTTAATGTGTAATGTTTATTATTTCCTAATGATGTATATCCCCAATTTTTTAAAGTTTCTATATCTTCTTTTGAAATATCAGATTCATTATCGTTTAAAAATGCTTCTGACTCTACTTGAAATTTCAACTCACTTAAATCTAATGTATAAGTAGTTGCTTCGTATTCTGCACCTATTCCATTTTCTAAGGTATCACCATCTAAATCAACTGTGATGTTATATTTAGAATCTTTTTTATAGTCTTCTATATTTATAGGTACTAGTACAACTATACCTGAATTTTTACCATCTTTTACATTGAAATCATCATATTTTAATTCATCTGTATTCATACCAGATATTGTGATTTTTGTTTTTTCTGAAGCATAAGGTACTTCTAATACATAAGCGAAGAAATATTGAGCATTTCCATATTTTTCTTTTTCTTCATCTGTTAATTTTATTTCTTCATTTTTTAAAAGTATTCCGCTTACTTTTCCATCTTTATATGTTAGTTTGTTATCACTATAAAATTTTGATGTTTCGAAATTTTTATCTTTTAAAAATTCTATATATGTTTTATATTTTTCTTCATTAGATAAATCTAAAGTAATTGTTGCTTTTGTTGGTTCTGTATAGAGTGTATAATCGATATAACTGATGTCAAATGTATCTGGCGCAATAGCATCACCTAATACACTTTTATCTTTTTTCCAGTCAAGTGGTTCATATGCATCGTTATAATTTCTTGATATTTGATATATAATCATGTCATCAGGATTTGTTGGATTTGTTGGGTTTATACTTGTAGACGCCAAAACAATATCATTTTGTGTTATTTCATATTCTGATGTAAATGCATATTTACCTAATATGTAAACATAGCTTGCATCTGGTTTAAGTTTAGCTACCTCTTCACCTAATTCTTTAACTGTCATTTCTTTTGCGAAAACTGATGTTAAAGAAATAAGGAAAGTAACTAAAGTAAATATAAACAATTTATTATACTTTTTCATAACAATTTATCCTTTCTTTAATCTATTAGTACTGTTGCTGTTACTATTTTTTTGTTTGATAATGTAAGTTTTGCTGTTTTTTCACCTTGTTCTACGACAGTAGATGATATAGAGCCTGTTTTAATTGGTACTTTTGTTTTACCTAATTCAAAACCTAAATAATCATTAAATGCTACTCCATTTTTTTCTACTCTAAAATCATATTGAATAGTTTTTCCTGTTACTGCTAACTCTCTTTTTGTCAAATAAATTACGTATGATGTTTCTTTTACTGTTATTTCATATGTTGCTTTTTTACCATTTGATGTCGTTGCTGTGATAGTAACTACTCCCGGTGTTATACCGATAACATTTCCATTTGAATCTACTGTTGCTACTTTTAAATTACTACTATTCCATGTAACATCTTTATTTGATGCTTTATCTGGTTCTACAGTAGCTGTTAGTTTAATACTTTCTTCTACATAAACTTGCTTTGGACCATCTATTTTTACTTTTGTTGGTTCGATAGTTTCTGGAATAGTTGGTTTATCTTCTTCTGTTTCATCTTCACTAGGTTTTTCATTTTCATTGTCTTTATTGTTTTCTTCATCTTTGTCGTTTTCATTTTCATTACTACTTGTATTTCCTTGATTATTGTCATCTTTATTTTCCGTATCAAGAGTATCTTTAGATGTTGTTTTTTCTTTTACTGTAATTTTTTTACTTGCTTTTTTACCATTTGCTGTTACTGTTATAGTAACTACTCCTGGTTTTACACCGACAACATTTCCATTTGAATCTACTGTTGCTACTTTTGAATCACTACTATTCCATTGTAATTTTTGACTTGTTGCATTTTCAGGTTTAATTGTAACAGATAATTTAATACTATTTCCTACTGTTACAGAATTTGACCCTGTTATTGAAATACTTTCAATTTCTATTTCTTCTTCTGTTACTGTTACAACACAACTAGCAGTATATTTTCCGCTTTTAGATTTAATAGTTATTGTAACTTTACCTGAACGTAGCGCTTTTAAAAGTCCATTTTCATCAACAGATACAATGCTTTCATCACTAGAAGAATAAATTAAATCTTCTTTATTTACTCCTTTTGGTAAAGATAAAATTTCTAATTTTTCTTCTGTTCCAATTACTAAACTAATTTTTGCTGAATTAAGTTCTATGTTAGTAGAATTCCAACGTGCTTGTAACTGTATATTTTTTGTGATTTTTGTATCAAAATCAAATAATTTGTCGTTATAATACCAACCATCAAAATAATACCCTTGTTTTGTCGGATCAGTTGGTTTTTTTATTTTTTCATTCTTTTTAGCCTCAATAGATTCTACAGATGTTCCTCCATTCGAATCAAATTCAACTATATATTTTTTAGCTGAACATCCACACCCTGTAATGAACAATAAAACTGTAATTAAAATTAAAAAAGCTATAATAATTTGAATTAATTCTTTTTTTAAATTTTTATAATTTTTTACTTCCATATAAATCTCCCTTCAATTAATTTTATTTAATTATTTAAAACAAATGAAATATTAAACCTAACCATGTACCACTCCTCGATCACATATAACATATATAGATATTATATCATACATTTTTTTAATTTAGTCTAAAAAATGTGATTAAAATAAGCATTTATATATAGTATATTAAATATATAAAACAAAGTCTATTCACTATTAATATAATAAAAGGAATTACTATTTTAGCAATTCCTATAATTTTTTTATTTCTTCTATGCTTAATCCAGTAGCTTTACTTATTTTATCTATTTCTATACCTAAATTTAACATATTCTTCGCTGTTGTGATAATTCCTTCATTAAATCCTTGTTCTATTCCTTCATTAACGCCTTCTTCATAGCTGTTATTTTTTAATGTATTTATTAGTAATCTTTCTTCATCTTCTTTTGT
>CANQIV010000032.1 GCA_947624135.1 uncultured Bacilli bacterium
TTATATTTTATACTATATCAGATTAAAAAAAAAGCCCAAAGGGCTTTCAATGAAAAATTTATTTTTCATTTTTCTTGTATGTGATTAAATAAAATACCTAAATTAATCAAACCACATATACCTACAATAATATAAACTATCTTTGTGATAATAGAATCACCAAATAACCATTCAACTAAGTTAAAATTGAAAAATCCTATTATTCCCCAAACTATAGCTCCTATAATTGTAAATACTAAACAAGTTTTTTGAAGACCTTCCATAAACTCATCCTTTCTATCACTTTTAATATTTACAATTTTTACTAATTTATTCATATTTAATAATTAAATCCATATAATTAATTGAAAAATGAGGTGAAATATGAAGAAAATAATAATATTTTTAGGAACTATTTTACTTTTATCTGGATGTGGTAAAGATAGTGAAAAAGATGTAGTAAAAGAATTAACAAAAAAAATAAATAATGCAACTGCATATCATATGACAGGAACTTTAGAAATATATAGAAATGAAGAAAAATATACATACGATGTAGATTCATCATATAAAGAAGAAAACCAATTTAAAGTAAATTTAGTAAATAAAAATAATAATCATGAACAAATAATATTAAAAAAAGGAAAAGATGTTTATGTACTTACTCCAGCACTCAATAAAAGTTTTAAATTTCAAAGTGATTGGCCATATAATAATTCACAAATATACTTGCTTCAACCAATACTTACAGATATAACTAATGATTCTAATAGAACATTTGAAAAAGATAAAGACACTTATATAATAACAAGTAAAGTAAATTATACAACAGAAAGAGATTTTAAAAATCAAAAAGTATATTTAGATAAAGATAAAAACATAACTAAAGTAGAAGTATTAGATAATAATAAAAATATTAAAATGAAACTTACAGTAACAAATATAGATTATAAAGCTAAATTTGATGATGATTATTTTAATGCTGATAAATATATAAAAGAAATACAAGAAAAAAATGAACAAATTAGTAATAATGAAACAACATCAAAATTAAGTGAAATAGTATATCCTATGTATTTACCAATAGATACTAAACTTACAGGCGAAGATGTTGTAAAAACTGATAATGGGGAAAGAGCAATACTTACATTTGGCGGTGAAACACCATTTACTATAGTACAAGAAACATTAAAAGATACATTATCTACAAATTATATATATGGAGATCCATATTTAATTTTAGATACAGTTGGTGCAATAACAGATAACTCAGTATCATGGATAAGTGATGGTATTGAATATTCCGTTATGTCAGAAAATATGAATATAGATGAATTATTAACAGTTGCTCAATCAATAAGTGTAAAAGCCGTAGCAAAATAATTGAAAATTATATAAAAAGTGTGTATAATAATAATTGGTGATTCAAATGAAAGTAGCAAAATTAAAAGAACAAAAAAAAGAAATAAAACAAAAAGATATTTTAGTTCAAGATGAATATTCAATAAAAAAAATATTAATTACTTTAGGTATAGTATTATTAGTATTTGTCGCATTTTATTTTATAACTATGTTAGTAATTAAACCAAGTACATCTTCAAAAGAAAAATATGACTATCCTGTTGAATTTAATTTTGATTTAATAACTATTAATCATTTATTAGATAGAAAAGAAAGTGAATATTATGTACTTGCTAGTAAAAGTGATTCTAAAGTAAATTACAATGAAATATATAATAATTATTTATCAAAATATAAAACAGAAGAAGATTCTTTTAAAATTTATAAAGTAGATTTAAGTGATTCATTTAACAATAATTATATAGGAGAAACAAATATAACTGATAATTTAAGTGAATTAAAAATAAATGAAGATGTATTATTTAAAATAAAAGACGGAAAAATAGAACAATATTTTGTAGGATCATCTAATATATTAGCAACCCTTAGTGAATTATAAAGATATTAAAAAATATCTTTTTATTTGTATAGAAAAATCATATTATCAAATACTATTAGTGGTGATATTATGGTTCTTTTTTTTCTATGTATAAAAATATTTTTTGCTCGTTTAATAGATGTATCACTTGGTACATTTAGAACTATTAATACAGTTAAAGGAAGAGATTTAATAGCTGCTTTAATAGGAATAGTTGAAATAACAGTATGGTTTTTAGTCGTTAAAGAAGCACTTAATACTGATAATAATAGCTTATGGATAGTGTTTTCTTATGCGATGGGATTTTCTGTAGGTACTTATATAGGTGGAAAAATATCTAAAATATTTATAAAATCTAATCTAGAGGTAGAGGTAATATTATCAAATAAAGATGATTCTATAATAGATGAAATAAGAAAAAATGGATATGGAGTAACTGCTATAGAGGTACAAGGAAATAAAAATAAAAAATATATGCTTTACATACAAATAAGAGATAATACTTTAGAAAATTTAAAAAAATTAATAAGAAAATTAGATAGTAAAGCATTTATAGTAGTAAATGAAACTAAGTATGTAGAGAATGGGTATTTTATGTCATTAAAATAATATAATTAACTGGGTGATACTATGTTAATTATTAAAGGTATAATTATAGGTATAGGTAAAATTATTCCAGGAGTTAGTGGATCTATGCTTGCAATTTCTATGGGAATATATCAAAAATTAATAAATAGTATAAATGATTTTTTTAAAAATATAAAAGATAATTCTATATTTTTAATAAAAATAATAATAGGAATATTAATATCTATAATATGCTTTAGTAATATAATAGTATATTTACTTGATAAATATTATTTAATAACTATGTTTTTCTTTATAGGACTTATAATTGGTAGTTTAAATGATATAAAAATAAATACTAAAAATAATTATATAATAACTATATTAACTTTTATAATAACAACAATATTAGGATTTATTAGTATAGATAATACTGTAATAATAGATGATAATATATTAAATTTTATATATTATATATTTGTAGGATTTATAGATGCTGTAACAATGATAGTACCCGGTATAAGTGGAACAGCAACATTAATGATGATAGGTTCTTATAATACAATAATAACAGTATATTCAAATTTATTTAATTTAAATTTATTAATGTTTAATTTAAAAATATTATTACCATTTTTTATAGGTATTGGTATTGGAATAATAATAACAGCAAAATTAATTAATTATCTATTTAAAAATTATAAAAATAAAACTTATAGTGCGATATTGGGGTTTAGTATTTCAACAATAGTTTTAATGTTTATTAAAAGTATAAATACAAATTATACATATAATACATTATTAATTGCTATAATCTTTCTTATGTTAGGAATAATATTAATAAAAAAAATTAATCACTATATCAGTAATTAATTTTATAAAGAATTGTAATACCTAATAACATTATACCAATTCCTAAAAATAAACAACTTAAATCATTATTAATAATTGAACTAATTATACTGAAAATTATAAATAGTGCAGATACAAAAATTAAACATTTAAATAAATTATTTTTCATGCATGGGATCACTTCCATGTAAATTTATATCTACAATATGTTTAGGTATACGTTTTTCAGCAGGATATGGATCAATCCATTTTTTTCCATCCCATTTTTTTAAACAATTAGGTCCATAATTTTCTATGGATATTTTTTCTATATTATTATATGAATAATATTTTCTACCCTCAAATTCATATAATTTAAATGGTAATATATCTTCTTTATCAAATGCTCTTCCATGTAAAAATTTCATCCATGGCTCAGTTATAATATTCCCCATTCTTTTACTATTTTCATATTTTCTTGAATATTTATTAGCAATCCATCTTACAAATTTTTTAAGTAAATATGGATTAATGTGGATGTTATCTAAAAATACAATTAAAGGCATTAATATTTTAATAGGCGCACGATAAAGTTCATCAATATATTTATTGTCACATACATTATCATATATAATAGCATCAATAAAAATACCATCACCAGATTTACATCTATTTTTAAGTAAAAAATTTTCTTCTTTAATATATGTATTCTTTTTCCTTATTTTCATAGTAGGTCCCATAATAGCATTAAATTTTTTATCATTTTCAAAACATTGAAAATAAAATTCATCACTTAAATCTTTATTTAATGCATCTATAAATTTATTCCAATCTTTTCTAAGTACACAAATATCCATATCATCATCCCAAGGAATAAATCCTTTGTAATTAGCAATCCCTAACGCACTACCTGCAATAAGTGCATAATTAATCTTATTTTTAACACACACTCTATGTATTTCATCCATAATAGATAGTAATTCTTCATGTAATTCTTTCATTGTAACCTTAACATTACCATGTTCGCAAATTACGTAGTCAGGTTTTTCTAGAATACAATTTTTTTTAGACACAATACCACTTCCTATAATAATTTTATATTAAAAGGTAAAATTAATCAAGAAATAAACACAATTTAGGCGTTTATTTACACTTTTTTCCATATTTAGAATACATTATTATAGAAATGAAAGGGTGGATTTATATGTGTAATAACAATAATGATAATGATAGTTGTCGTTGTATAGCCGAAATCCTATCAGTTATAAATGTTCTTCAACAAAACGCAAATTGTTGCGGTGATACATGTTTAGAAACTTGTGATAGAGGATTTCTTGGATGCGGAACAACTACCTTAGGTTGTAATACTAGACCTGTAGTTTTATATACATGTGGTGGTAATGGAACACCTTGGAGTATGCCAACAACAAGAGAAAATGTTATATGTGGTGAAGAAGGTGCAGTATGCTCAAATGTATTTAGAGTAGAAAAAATAGATGGTTGTTGTGCAACATTTAGAGTACTACAAGATAATCCAGATACAACATCTATTTATCCTTACGTAGCTACTAACTCATTCTTTACAATGAATTTAAATTGTGTATGCGCTTTAAGATGTTTACAAGATACATATGTAGAATGTATATAAAAGACTTAGGTCTTTTTTTTATTGCAAAAATTTAATATAAGTGATATTATTAGTATAGATAGAAGAGTAAAAATAAAACTTCTATTAGAGTGAAAGGAATGGAATTATGAAAGAATTAAAACAAAGAAATATGAGTAGGGGGGGGGGTACTTTACACTAGAAAAGTAAAGGCATTCACCCTAATAGAACTTTTAGCTGTAATAGTAATATTAGCTATAATAGCAGTCATTGCAACCCCAATAATACTAGGAGTAATAAACGATTCAAAATATAAAGCATTTAAGTTAAGTCTAAATAATATAGAACACGCATATGAATTATATGCTGCTCAAAATAATATCGAACCTGGAACAGAGATAGATATAATTAAACTACCTCTTGATTCTAAAAATCTAAAAGGAAAAGTATTTCTAAATACAGATGGAAAAGTAGAATTAAAAGAGGTAACAGATGGAACATATAGTGCAGAAGGAACACTAGATGATTTAAGTGTGCTTAAAGGAACAGTCGAAGATTTACTAGCAAATAGATTAGATGTAGACATGAAACTAACATCAACATCAAGTAGTATTGTTGTTAATGTTGAAACAAAAGAAGGATATCCAACAAGTTATAGTTATGAAATAACAGGCCCAGATGATTATAGTGATAAAGTAAATAATACAACGGAAAATACACATAGCTTTGATAAGTTAAATTTAAATACAGAATATAGTATAAAAGTAATAGTAAAAAATAAAGCAGGATTAACAAAAGAAATAACAAAGACAATAAAAACAGAATTGGTGTTAGAACCAGAATTAGAAAATTTAATACCAGTAGTATATAAAGATAATAACTGGGTAGTAGTAGATCCTACGAAAGATAAATGGTATGATTATTCAAATAAACAATGGGCTAATGCAGTATTATTAAGAACAGGAGTAAGTAAAACTGAAGGAGACATAGTAACAGTAGAAGGAGATAATTCAGAAGCAATAGCGATGTTTGTATGGATACCAAGATATGAATATAAAATAGAAGGACCATATGGAAAAGGTGGGGTAAGTGCAGAAAGTCCAGGAGAAATAGATGTAAACTTTATATTAAAAGATACAGCATATAAAGATGCAAATAGTAGTGGCTATAGAGTACATCCAGCATTTACATTTGGAACAGAAGAATTATCAGGAATATGGATAGGAAAATTTGAAACAAGTCATACAACGTTATCATCATCAACAATTGATAATAATTTAGGCTGTGTTGATAATAATTGTTCAAATGCAGACGGAATTAGAGTTCTACCAAATGTAGAATCATTAAGATATAATAATATATCTAATTTCTTCTATGCAGCGCAATCAATGGATAACAGATTAAGTATTCCTGGAGATTTACATATGATAAAAAATAGTGAGTGGGGAGCAGTAGCATATTTATCACAAAGTAAATATGGAATAAATAAAGAAATTACAAGAAATGATAATAATAAGTATTTAACAGGCGGAGGAAATTATATAACAAATACTAATCAATCAACAACAGGAAACATAACAGGGATATATGATATGAGTGGTGGCACTTGGGAATATGTAATGGGAGTATTAAATCAAGATTTAGGAGAGAGCGGATTTAAAAACTTACCAGATTCAAAATATTATGATAGCTATACAAGTACAATATCTAAAGAAGCATGCAGTGGAGGAATATGTTATGGGCAATCTCTTTCAGAGACAACAGGATGGTATGATGATTTGGTAGTCTTTGTTTCTTCTAGTAGACCATGGCTTGCACGAGGCGGTTCTTGTGGCGATGAAACAGGTGCAGGGATATTCGCAACTCACAATGGTAGTGGAGTTGGATATAGTTTTGGTGATGCTTTCCATGTTGCGTTAACTCCAACTACATAAGATAAAACTTATGTAGTTTTTAATATTTGATATAATTTTTAAATATAATTATAGTACAAAAAAACATAAAAAAATTAATTTTATACATATAATATATTGAATATTATTTAAATATGCGTTAATATATTGATTTGTGGAGGTAAGATTTAGTGTTATGTTAACAGATGAATTTAATGACGATGAAATTAAAATAAAACTAAAAAAATTTTTTACAAGATTAGGTATTAATGTATCAGATTTAAAATTAATAATGCTGAATGAAAATTATGCATTATATGATTATAAAAATACTATTATAGAGATAGTAGATATAGATGATTGTAGATTTAGTTCAATAAAAGAATATGTGAAAAAAAGTAATTGTATATTAAAACCTATTGATGAGACATTAATTAAAATAGGTTCAAAAGAATTAAGAGTATTATATTTACCTAAATTATATTCTGATAATATAACTAACGATGATGTTATAGATATATATTGCAAATTAAGAGATGAAGGATATCTTTGGGAAGATGCAAGGAAAGAAAATCTTGTACATGATGAAAGTGGAAATATATTGCTTGCTAATTACAATAAACTTATATCTTTATATGGTATACCTATAAATATATATAAGTCATATATAGATGACCATATTAAAAATAATCCTATGTTAGATAAAATATATGAAAAAAGAAAAAAAGTAGAAGGACATAGAAAAAATAAACAAAAAATATTATCAAAAATTAAATTTTGGAGTAAATAAAAAATAGTTTTTAACTATTTTTTTTGAGCTTTTATATCTACTATATCAGTTATAGGAATTAGTTCATTATCCATTGTAATTATATAATTTTTATTTCTACCTATAATTCTTTTATTGACAGTTTTATCTTTAAGTACAATTTCTGCATTAGCTTTATAAACGTAATTTGGTGAAGAAAAAATATCATTTATTTTTTGTAAAACATTTCTATTGTCTATATTTTCTTCTATATTTCTTTCACTAGAATAAAAAACATTACTATTATTTTTAAAATCTTTATTTATATTATTTTGAAAAACCTTTGGCAATTCTTTCATTCTATCACCTCTAAATAAATATATGAAATAAAAATATTAATAGAACAAAAATAGTTAAAACACATATATTATATTAGAGGTGAAATATGTATAAGATTTATCAAGTAGAATATGGTGATACTATAGATAAAATAGCAAATAAAACTAATACTACATCAGCAAATATTAAAGATATAAATGGTATCAACAATGATTCTGAACTTATAGTAGGTAGTCTAATAATAGTACCAAAAGATACAGAAAAAAGATTTGACGTATATAAAGTAAAAAAAGGAGATTCAATTTATTCAATAGCAAGTATGTATAATGTTAGCCCAGAAACTTTAATTTTATTAAATGGATTAAATAAAAATGATTATATTTATCCAGATCAAGAGTTATATGTACCTTTAAGAGGAACAAAAATATATATAACAAAAGAAGGAGATACAATAGATAGTATAATAACTAATCTTGGAGTTGATTTAGATACATTTAATAAAGAAAATAGTAGAGTTTTTGTTATGGAAGATCAATTAATTGTACATAAAGATGATAACAATTAGATATATTTTATAATAATTAGACTTATTTAAAATTAAAAGTAATAAGTCTTTTATTTTAATTGATATAAAATTTTAAGTAAAATATAAATACTCTTTTTTTTTTGAATAAAATAGGTTATAATAAATATAGAAAATTGAGGGTGAAAATCATGAATGAAAACGTATATAATGGATTTAGCGTACTTAATAATTATGGGGAAGATTTAACAGCAAAAACTTACATCACAGATCCATCAATTGCTAGAGATGAAGAACTAAAAAGATTAATGATGATACTTTTAACACCTGAAAAGTCAGGACTTTTAATAGGTAAAGCAGGTGTTGGTAAAACATCAATTGTAGAGGGCTTAGCATATAGAATATTAAATAATATGGTACCAAATGTACTACGAGGCTTTAGAGTAATAAAAATAAATTCATCTTCACTACTTGGAAAAATTAATTATAATGGAAAAGAAGAATTAATAGTTACATTTTTAGTAGAAGAGTTAAAACATGTAGGTAAAGTAATATTATTTATAGATGAAATACATACATTAATAGGATCAAGTGGAAATTCTATGGATTTAGCAAATATTTTAAAACCTGTAATTGATAGAGGTGAGGTTAAATTAATAGGTGCGACAACTGATGTAGAATATAATACTTATGTAATAAGGGATAGAGCCTTTTTAAGACGTTTTGAAAGAATAGACGTACTTGAACCAAGTGAAGCAACAACAGTAGAAATATTATTTAAAAGTTTACCAAAAATAGAAAAATCTACAGGAGTAAAATTTAAATATAACGACTATGTCGTAAAAATGTTACTTGAATCAATAGTAAGTGCGACTAGTGAGTATAAAAGGGTATATGGACTTGGTGCGATGTATCCAGATATTGCATTTTCAGTCTTAACCGCAGCTTTTTCAGAAGCCTTATTTCATAATAAACCATCTGTAGACGTACTTGATGTATATAATGCGATAAAGTCAAGTAAAAGAATTTATCCTGATTCAATAATAAAAGAATTAAACATATTTAAAGAAAAGTATAAAGATGTATGTTTACAAGAAAATATAGTTTTACCAGATGTAGATATAAGTGAACTTGGCGAAATGGATTAAAGGAGAATTTATGGAAAAAAATAAAAACAAAATACTTTTAATAATTATTCTAATAGTTACAGTTCTTTTAGTTTTTGCATTTACTAAATTTTATAAAAATAACTATAAAAAACAATCTGTAATATTTGAATACGCAAAAGAAATAAGACCAAACGATTTTAGTCAATATATGGTTGAAAGTACAGATATTATAATATTAGTATCAGATAAATACGATATATCTAACGATATAATATTTGAAAAATTAATTAATGACTTAAATAAAAATGACTTAAAAGATAAATTAATATGTATAGATAAAAATTTAATAAAAGATAGCTTTTTATCAACTTTAAGAACAGTTTATGACATCGATTTAGATATATCTAAAATTCCAGCAATTATTCTAGTAAGTGATAGAGTAGTAGAAAACATTTCTTATTTAAATAACGACACAGACTTAGAAAAAGTTATAGATTATCAGGAGTTTAAATGATAAATATAGTATTATATGAACCTGAGATACCACAAAATACTGGAAATATAATGAGAACATGCGCTGGAACATATACGAAATTACATCTAATTAAACCACTTGGATTTTCTCTCGATGATAGATATTTAAAAAGGAGCGGTGTTAATTATATAGAGCACTGTGATTATCAAGTTTACGAAAACTACGAAGAATTTTTAGAAAAAAATAAAGATGGAGAATTTTATTATTTAACAAGATATGGTAAAACACCACATACATCATTTGATTTTTCAGATAAAAGCAAAAATATTTATTTAGTATTTGGAAAAGAAAGTACAGGTATACCTAAAGAAATATTAAAGCAACATTTAAATAGATGTTTAAGAATACCAATTAATTCTAATATTAGAGCACTTAATTTATCAAATTGCGTCGCAATTGTATTATTTGAGGTATTAAGACAGCAAGATTATCCTAATCTTTCTAAAGTAGAAATTATCAAAGGCGCAGATTTTCTAGAAAAATGAGTTGTATTTAACAAAAAAAAATGTTATTATATATAATGTAAAGTAACAAAAAAAGAATATGGAGGGAGTATATGGCTAAAATATTAGAGTATATTTCATTAAATTATACTTGGTTTTTAGTAGGAGCAATTATAATCGTTCTTGCTATTATAGGACATTATGCCGAAAAAAGTAATTTTGGTCAAGAAAAAAGTGATACATCTACAGAAGATAAGAATAAGAATAAAAACAAAAAAATAGATTTAGATAAAACTACTTTAAATGAATTAATAAGTAAAGAAGACAACATTGATGATAATGAAAATATAAACGCACAAGAAATATTTAATGAAAATAGTTTAGAAGATATACCAAGTATGGATGAGAAAGATAATTCTGATATTTCATTTCAAAATACTGAAAATAATTCAAATGAATCCATTTCAAATGAGACTGTTTCAAACGATTTAAATGAACTTAACGACAATTTGTTTGATCAGACAATAGAGCCAAACGATAAAATAAATACAGAAATATTAGAGGTAGATTCAAATGACGTACAATTAGGTGAACCTATTTCAAATGAGGTAAATCTTACTGAAGATAATGTAAACGCAAATGAAATATTAAATAGTGTAAGTAATGAAACACCAATTGAGAACATAAATAACGAAATAACAAACACATCACAAGATGACAGTACAAAAAATATGGATTTAATCGAAGAACAATTTGAAAATTTCGATAAACAATTTGAAACGATTATTCCTAAAAAAGATTTGGGAGAAGAGTTTATTGACAATGTAGATGATATATCTTTAGATCAAACTCAAACTATCAATACAGAAGATATTCCAGATTTAGATGATGTTGATTTACCAGAAATTAGAGATGTTAATATTTCAGATAACGATATTTGGAAATTTTAAGAGGTTGTACCTCTTATTTTTTTACTGATAATTCGATTATTAAATCTATATTGTCATCAGAAGCAACAATATTTTTATGAAAATCCCCGCACTTTTCACATTTATAAATTATTTTATATGAATTTTTAAACTTTTCTATTTCTATAGGTTTAAGTAGTCCTCCACACTTATTTAATCTATCGCCGGGATTTATATCAACATGTTTTGAATATAGACAATATGGACAATGATCCCTAGCTGTATAATTTAATTTATTTACCTTTTTTCCACACTTTTCACATATAAATTCTTCATCTATCATATTAAATATTTTCATAAAATCACTTCCAATAATTATTATAGATAATTATATACTATATAAATATAATTGTAAATAATTTATGGACTTTTGATTATTAATGTGATATAGTTTAAAAGGATGGTTGATAAAATGAACAATGAAGAAAATAATAAAATGAATGAAGGTATAAAAAATGAAAATATAGAGGAAATACAAATAGAAAATGAAACACCTAGTAACTCAAATAACAATAAAATGGGAAATGAAAATAAAAAGAAAAAAAGACGCCAGTTTTCTATGAGCGAAGTAATATTATTAATGATAATGGCTTTAATAATAGGTTCATTCGTAAATTTAAAACTTATAAAACTTGAAAAAATATCAAATGGTGAAGAAAAAATACAAATAGATAAATATTTAAGTGAATTCATAAAAAATTATCAATATGTAATAGATAATTATTATGAAGAAATAGATAAAAACAAGTTAATAGATAGTGCGATATCAGGAATGATGGAAAGCCTTGAAGATCCATATTCAACATATTTAGACGAAGATACATCAAGAAACTTTAAAATAACATTAGATGGAAGCTATAAAGGATTAGGTATTCAGATGCTTAAAAATGAAGAAAGTGGATATATGCTTGTAACTAATGTATTTAAAGATTCACCAGCTGAGAAAGGTGGAGTTAAAATTGCTGATGAAATAATTTCAGTAAATAATATTGAAACTAAGGATAAAGAAGCAAGTGAAATAAGTGATTTAATAAAAAATATAAATAATGAAGAAATTCCAATCAAAATTTTAAGAGATGAAAAAGAGATTGAATTAAAATTAAAGGTAGAAACAGTAACTCTAGATTCAGTAGTATCAAAAACATATGATGTTGATGATAAAAAAGTTGGATATATATATATAAGTATATTTGCAGAAAATACAGGAGAACAATTTAAAAAAGAATTAGAAAAATTAGAAGAACAAAATATAAATTCACTAATAATAGATGTTAGAAGTAATACAGGTGGACATTTGACGTCTCTAGAGGAAATATTAAACATATTCTTAACAAAAAAACAAATTATGTATCAGTTTGAGCAAAATAAAACTATAGAAAAAACTTATGGTAAAGCACCAGAAAATAAAAAATATAAAATAATAATATTATGCGATGAAACAAGTGCTTCTGCAGCTGAAGTCTTAACAGCAGGAATTAGAGAAAATCTAGATTCTATTATAATAGGTAAAAAAACGTATGGCAAAGGAACTGTTCAAAAACTAGTAACACTATCAGATGGTACAAATTATAAATTCACAATAAAAAAATGGTTAACACCTAAAGGTAATTGGGTAAATGATACTAAAGGAATAATTCCAGATATTGAAATAGATTTAGATGAAAAATATTTTGATACATATGAAGACGAAGATGATACACAATTGCAAAAGGCGTTAGATTATGTAAAAAACAATTCATAAAATAAATTATATAAAATTAATAACCTTATATTATATAGTAAACACATAAGAAATAGATATATAAGAAATAAACGTGTAAGAAATAAACAAACAATAAACAATTTGTAACCTTATATATAAGCACATAACAAAATTATAATCTCACATAATGAGTACATAAGAAACAAATTATATGTTAGATACAAAAAAACGATTTGTAACCTTATATAATATATATTACTTTTTCTTTTCATTAAAATATGCTATAATCATTATTAGTGGGTGATAAACTTGAAAAATTTATGTATAGGAGATAAATTAGAAATACAATGTTACAAACATAACAAAAAAGTACATAGAGCATGGTCAGAAGCAGTAGTTTTAGATGTACAAAAAGAATATATAGTATTTGGTAATAATAAAACACTAGTTACAGAATCAGAGGGAACTACATGGAAAACTAAAGAACCTGCAATAATGTATTTCTTCAGAAATGAATGGTACAATGTAATAGCGCAAATGAAAAGCGATGGAATATATTATTATTGTAATATAGCTTCTCCATTTATAATAGAAGATAATACAATAAAATATATAGATTATGATTTAGATCTTAGAATATTTCCTAAAGGTGACTATAAAGTTTTAGATAAACTTGAATATGAATATCACAAAAATAAAATGAATTATTCAGAAGATTTAGACAAGGTTGTAAATAGTGCATTAAGCGAATTAATTCAAAAATATGAAAAGGGAAGCTTCATGTTTAATGAAAAAAGTAATGTAGAATATTTAAATCAATATATGAAAATAAAAAAAGAATCAGAAAGTAGTAATTTTATGTAATATAATGAATATTATATATTAAAAGAATTATATTTATATTATATAATTTTTTTAATGGCCAAAACTATTGACATTCTTTTTTTTGCTTGATATATTATAAGAGTTTTCGAGAAAAAATGTAAAATCGAAGACAAAAAATGACAAAAATTAAATTTCTTCAAAAAAAACTAAAAAAACTATTGACTTTAAAATTTAATTTTGTTATATTTATATCACGTCGTGTGAGAAAATAGTCTCATAACGATAGAAAAAATACCAAATAATAACGAATAAAGTTAATAAAATTAAAAAAAATTATTTTTTTTAAAAAAACTATTGACTTTAAACAGATGTTTTGGTATACTATGTTTGCTTTTTGAAAGAAAGCGGAATGATCTTTGAAAACTGAGCAAAATGTCAATTCACTATTAGTTAGGAAAAAACAATTCAATTTAAAAAAATAAATATATTTTTTTGGAGAGTTTGATCCTGGCTCAGGATGAACGCTGGCGGCATGCCTAAGACATGCAAGTCGAACGAAGTG
>CANQIV010000033.1 GCA_947624135.1 uncultured Bacilli bacterium
TAACACTTACAGTTTTTTAATTTCTGTAACACTCAAAAAATCAATTATTTAAATTTAGATTATATTTTTATTAGTTTTATTTAAAAAGTGTTAAAATTTTAATATCACAAAAAAAACACTAATTTTAAGTGCTTTAATTTTCTTCTATTACTCCTGACTCTAAAGTTTCTTTTGCATAATAATATTTTCTTATATGTCCAAGTGTATCTTCATCAACGCTATTATTTATAACTATTAAGTATATATAATCTCCATCTTTCTCATTCTTTATACCAGAATTTTTTAAATCTAATTCATAATCACTTTTAAATTCATCGGTAAATTTAACTAAAACTTTACCTTCCATATCTAAAATTTCTAGATTCTTTTTATTGAGTGCGGCAATATAATTATCAGTAACTTGTAATACTTTATCTAAACTTTTACTATTTGTTTTTAAAGTCAAATTTTTATCATATATAGCAAATTTATCTGAATCTAAAAATACAAAGTTATCATTTTCTATTTTAAATATACTATAAGCTTCATCAAATAAATTTTTACCATTACTATTTATAACTTTATATTTATTTTCCATATCTTGATATATAAAATATAATAAATTTGATGTTTCACATAATATATCAATACTTGTTGCATCTACAAAGTAACTAACATTACCAGTTTTTAAGTTTACAAAATTATATTTATTTTCTAAAGCAAATAAAGCATATCCATATTTATAAAGTAAATTATTTTCATTAGATTTTCCAGTTTCTAGAGTACCACTCACCTCTTTTAAAAGTTTATTAGAAACTAAACTATATATTTTATTAGTACCATCTACATTTATTAATAAACCATATAATTTGTTATCTATATTCATTGTTTCTTCTAATTTAAATGGTCCATATATAAAATTACCATTTTTATAGTTATATATATAATTTTCATCTTTTTCTGTTGTAATTATATAATCATCAAATATTTTAAGACTTTTACAATCTTCATTTTTACATGTAATTGTACCTATTTTTTCACCATTTTCTGTATTAAATGTATTGTCACTTTTATATATTGTTAATTGAACTTTTTCTTCCTTTTCTTCTTGCTTATTTCCATAGGTATAATTAGTTTTTTCTTCATTTACTTTACAATTAGCTAAATATATTGATGCATCTTCATATATATCATGTGTAGAACATACAACTAAATATTTATCGTAATTTATATCATCTTTAATATCATTCCATGTAGGTATTTTACTTTGCTTATCTTTATATTTTTTAACAACTTTTTCTATTTCCTTACCATATTCATTAATTACATTATTATAATCTATTTCAAAGGTATCATTTTTCTTTTTACTATTTAAATTTAAAATAACTATTACTAATATTACTATAATTAAAAATACAATCGCACTTATAATTATTATTAGTAATTTTTTTTGATTTTTATTATTTTTATCTTGATTTCTTTCTTCTCGTGTTTCTAATTCAGTGGTATTTTCTTTTGTATCTTCAATATCTACATTATCATCTAGTATATTTTCTATATTATCTATACTTGTAAGTTCTTTAGTCTTTTCTAAATCATCATTATTTTTTTCTATCAATCTTTCAAGTTCTTTTAATTCTTCTCTTGATGATGTAGTTTTAATTTTTTCTTTACAATTTTCACAAAAAATTTCATACTTTTCTATTTCTTTACCACAATTTTTACATCTCATTTTATTTCTCCTTCTATTACTTTTGTATTTGAAGCAAAATCATGTAAACCTCGATTATTTTTATCAAATAAAATCATAAATATTATAGTCATTTCAACAACGTATGTTACATAATAAATTATCTCACTATATATTAAATAATTTTTTTTACTTAAAAATATATTGCATATTATACTTACTGTATTTATAAATACCTCATTTAATATAAGAGTTCTTATGAAATAATTTAATATTGTAAGTGTTTTTCCATTATTTGATACTACTTGTAATTTTAAAAGTTTTTTACCTAATGTTTGACCATTAAAATAATATTGGAATACTACAAAATATAATAATATACATAATATACTTATAGTTTTTTGTATAATAGATAATTTACCTAGCTTATAACTATAATTTTTTAGTTTTTCTATATATTCGTCTTCAGAATTTACTTTAATTTTTTTTATATCCTTTTCACTTAATTCTTCATCATTAAAATCTTCTAAATATTTACTATAATCCTTATATTTTGTTTTTAATTCTGATGTTTTAAGTTCTTCTAAATCACTTGTAAAATTTTCATATTCTCTTGAATATTTTTCATATTCTTTATATGTTTCTTGATATTTATTATAGTCTTTATTTATATAATTATTTGAGGTAATTAAAGTAGCAAATAGAGAAACTATAACTATATCTATTATATAAGCAGCTAATCTTTTAAATATTATTTTCATATAATCACTATCCTTGTTATATATTTTAACAAATAATATAAATAAAATCAATTATTTATATTTGTAAAAAGACATTTTAAAATGTCTTAATTATCTTTTAAATATTTCTTAAGTATCAAACTTAATTCTTTTTTATCTATTGGTTTTGAAATATAGTCATTAAATCCCATAGATAAATATTTTTCTTTTTGACCTTGTATTGCATCTGCAGTAAGCGCCACTGTTGGAATATTAAAGTTTTCTATTTGTTTTAATTTACCTAATGTCTCTTCTCCACTAAGTCCCGGCATCATTTGATCTAACATAATTAAATCAAATTTATTTTCTCTTACCATATCTAAGCATTCTTCACCACTTTCAACTAGTGTTACATCTACATTAAATGGTTCAAGTAATTTTTTAGTTACTTTTAAATTTAATTTATTATCATCAACTATAAGTATTCTTTTACCATCTAATTTAAATTCTTCTGTTGTTTTATTATTTTCAATCATTTGTCTAATTCTATTATCTTCAACAATTTTTTGAACAAATTCTAAAGTTACTTTAGTATATTGACCTTCTTTACTTTCTATTTCAAACGCACCATTTAAAAGTTTCATTAAATTTTTTACTCTATTTATTCCTCCATTATTTGAACTCATAATTTCGTTTAGTTTTTCTTGATTAATTCCTATACCTGTATCTAAAACCTCTACAATTAATTTTACGTTAGAATTCTTTTTTTCACCTCTAACATTTATGTTTATTTCCCCTTCGTTAGTATATTTTATAGAATTAATTACTATTTCAGTTATTGCATCTTTTATTCTTATTTTATCTCCATATAATATTATTGGTAAATTACTATCTAAATTTAGATTAATTTTTATTGGTTTATTTTGTATATATTCCTGTGTTGATCTTAAAATTTTATTAAATGTTTTTAAAATATTATAATTTGTTTCTGATTTTTCTAATGTTTTGCTTTCAATTTTAGAAGGATCTATCAATCCATCAATTATATTTAATACCTCTTTTGAAGAATCATTTATATTTGATATATCTTCTTTTATATTATTATCAATTTGTTTTTCTAGTAAAGATTCACTAAGTCCCATAATATTAGTTAAAGGTATTCTTATATCATGAGATATTGTTTGTATTAATTTTGTTTTTGATTTATCTATAATTTTTAAATCGTTAATAGCGTTTTGTAACATTATATTTTGCATTCTAATGCTTTCTGCATTTTCTGTTACATTTTTTGTAAGTATTGATACAAATTGTTTGTTTGATAAAAAGAATATTGTACTTTCAAGCCATGTATTATTTTTAATTTCATCGCCCAATCTATATCTTATTATTTTAGTTGATGTTTCAAATCTTTTAACATTTTCGTATAAATTTTCAAGTGAGAAATTTTTAATTACCTCTTCTCTATCATTTTTATTTATATATTCTAATATTGTTTTTAAACCTTCTGTATATTTTCCTCTTCTTTCTTCTCCAAAATATAATTCATCTTTTTTATAATATTTTAAATCGTAAGAATTTGTTTTTAAATTAATATCAATTTCCATATCATAAGAGGCTGCTGTTATCTGATTTAATTGAGAATCGCGTGCTTTTATTTCAGATGCTTGACTTACTAATAAATGTTGTCTATCGTGTTCTTTAGTAGCATCCATTATTTCTATTATATAATATTCTCCATTTTTTTCTTTACTTAAAAATATTTTTACTCTAAGCCACATATCATGAATATATTTAGGATTATCATATTTAAACATTTGACTTACATATTCTTGAGACTTATCCCAATTTTTTAGTTCACTTTTAATAATAGGTGTATTAAATATTTTTTCTATCGTACTTTTTTCATCATTCTTTTTTGCACCCAATATTTCTTCTATATTTTCAGATAAATATATAATTTTTTGATCTTTAGAATTTATAAGTATATATACTGTATCTGAATTTTTTATAAGTAAATTAAATAATTTATCTCTTGATTTAGAACTTTTAACATTTTCTTTGTTGCTTAATAGTACTAATATGTACATTCCAATTATTATTATAAATCCTAATATTATGTTATGAATAAATATATTGTTTTCTAATATTTTTGTATATTGTGATAAATAAAGATAAGTTAATATAATTATGATAAATAAGAAAAGTGTTATAAATTTTTTATATTTCATGAATGCCTCCTAATATTCTATATATAATTATAACACACTTTTTAATTCTTTAGTCTATATTTTTAAATTTATAGCACTACACTGTAAATAAGGGCGATCATACTAGCAATTATTCCAACAAGACAAAATATTTTTACTATTTCTCTTTCGTTATAACCTTTTTTTTCAAATGAATGATGTATAGGGGTCATTAAAAAAAGTCTCTTATGTGTAAATTTATAATAAATTCTTTGTATTATACATGTTGTTGTTTCTATTACAAATACTATACCTATTACTATTAATAATATTTCATGTCTAGTTAAAATTGAAATTGCACCCATCGCTGCACCTAAAGCAAGTGAGCCTGTATCCCCCATAAATACTTTTGCAGGATTTAAATTAAATACTAAAAAACCTATAAGTGAACCTGCTAATGCGAATGAAAAAAGAGCAATTTCTTCATATCCTAAAAGCCAACCTGTATTGTAACTAATTATTCCGAGTGTTAAAAAGACTATCAATGATAAACTACCTGCAAGACCATCTAAGCCATCTGTAATGTTAACTGCATTACTACTTGAAACAAGTACAAGTAGTATTAAAAGTCCATAGAAAAAACCTATATTAAGTTTTATTCCTAATGTATGTATCCAAAGTAATGGTTCATTACCACTTACCATAAAGAGGTAAAAAAATATAATAGCAACTATAACTTGTAATATAAATTTAGAACTTTCGCTAAGTCCTTTATTATTATTTCTTTTTATAATTAAAAAATCATCTATAAAACCTATAAGTGAATAAAATATAAATGTTATCATAAGTATTAATATTGATGTATTAAATTTAATTTTACCAAATAAATACATTATTAACATTACTATAATTGTTGGTAATATAAATATTAATCCACCCATAGTAGGTGTTCCTTGTTTTTGTTTATGTTTTTCTTCTAAATATATACTAAGTCTTTGATTAGCTTTTAATTTTTTTAAAATTGGTATTAAAAGTATACCTGTAATTATCGATAAAATTAAACTAATCATCATAACAAGTACTGCTTTAGTTAATATAATCATAAATATCCCTCTAATTAATTATATTCTAAATTTAAAAATATAGGACAAGTAAAAGAGACTATAAACTATCTATAGCCTCTTTTATTACTTTTATAGAATTTTTTATTTTTTCTGTTTCTTCATTATTAAGTGGAATAAATATTTTTTCTTTGACTCCTGTAATATTTACGATAGCAGGTGTAGAAATATAAATATCATTTTCTTTATCGTATGCAGAAACTGAAAGTATTACATTTTCATCACCTAATATTGCATTGGTAATTCTAACAAGACACATACCTATTCCATAGTAAGTCGCACCTTTTCTATTTATTATTTCGTATGCTGAATTTCTAACATCATTTTCTATTTTTAGTTTTTCTTCATCTGTTAAATAATAACTCATACTTTTAAGTGCGATATTAGCATTACTCCAAGGTACAAATTCACTATCACCGTGTTCCCCAACGACATACGCCTGTATATCTTTTGGTCCAATTCCTACTTTTTCACTAATTAAGTATTTAAGTCTAGCTGTATCAAGTGTTGTTCCAGTTCCAAGTACTTGATTATGTGGGAGACCTGAATACTTATATGTTAAATATGTCATTACATCAAGTGGATTGGTTGCTACTAAAAAGATACCATTAAATCCACTATTCATAACACTTTCTACAATTGATTTAAATATTTTACTATTTTTATATATTAAATCCATTCTAGTTTCACCAACATTTTGATTTGCACCAGCTGCAATTACTACTATTTTAGCATCGCTACAATCAGAATATTGTCCTAATTTTATATTTATTTTAGATGGACTATAAGCAAGACAATGATTTAAATCCATTACCTCTCCTTCTACTTTTTTTGTATTGATATCTATTAATACTAATTCATTTACATAAGTTTTTTGATTAACTATAGCGTATGCATAACTCATTCCTACATTTCCACAACCAATTATTACAACTTTATTTTTCATACTATCACCTATTTAATTATATAATATTTTTTAATATCAATCAACCCAATTTAAATTCATAATTATGAAAGTAATAATCTAATTTTTTATCATTTACTAAATTACTTAAAAATGTACTATTAATTTTTAAACTTTCAGATTCTTTAGTTGTAATATATCCATTATTTTCTTTAGCATAATTTAAAATCTTATCATAATTATTCATATACATTATTTTCTAGAAATTATCAATTAATTTTATTGATATTACTATTATAATTATTTCTTTCTATGTTCTAGTACTATTTATATATAAAAAAAATATTAATTATTATTAATATCATTTTTTAACCAATTATCCAATAATATTTCCTTATCTTTAGAATCTAATGTTGAATAATAAAGAAAAGATAGTAAATCTTTACATTCTTCAGATATATTTTGTTCTTTTAAAGATTTATTTTTTTGTATAAAAAATTCTTTATTTGAATCTGCAGCTACAAAACTAAGTTCATTTAAGAAATTAGATGGTAATTTATTAATAAACTCTAAATCAGTATTAGAAAGAATAGTAAGGAGTTCTTTTGCTAAATCACTATCATAAATTTCTTCCATTTTCATACTCCTCCTCTTTAAAATCATTTACCATTTTAGATTTCATTTTTTTAATAAATTCTTTCATTCTTAATATTCCTCTAGTTTTTGCTAAAGATTCTATTTCAGAAGTTTTAAATTTAAATGAATTTTTACTTTTTTGTTCTCTATATTTTTCAAAGTCACTTGATGAAATATAAATAAAAGGTTCTTCTGTATAATAAAATTTTTCTTGATAATTATCCATTCCCAATACAGGAATATTAGGATTATTTACCATTTTTTTTACAAAATCAATCTTATCAAATGGTACACATATACATTTAATAGATTCTTTAGGTAAAAAATCATCAATAGCAATTTCTGGAATGTCAGAAAGCGCTCTTACTTTTTTTAAATGTTCTATTTCTAAATCTGATGTTCCAAAAACGACAGGAAAAGATAACTCTTCTTCACCATTATTCGATAAAGATTCTGCATAATCTCTCGATATATCTAAAACATCAGTAAAACTTACAAAATTTCTACCTTTTGGTTCTCTACTCCATTCTTCACCAGTTAAAACAGGTATTCCTTTATTTTTTAAAGTATTTAAACTATTTATACCATATTTTAAAATATTAGGTAAAGCATTAGCGTTTGTTCCATGAAAAATTTTAATATTGTTTTGAACAAAATAATCGAAAGTATCTGGATTATTTATTAATAAATAAGCTAAAGATATCCTTCTTTGTCTTTCTATTGAAGGATTATCTTTATGTGGTACAACAGAGGTAAATGTATAATTTCCAACTTTACCATTATATAAAATTTCTTTAAGTTTTAATTGTGTAGGTAAATCTTTAGCTAGTTTAAAAAAACATTCACATATTTCTCTATATTTATCATAATCCATTATTTGTGTTTGACTTAATCCATCCATATTATCAATCTCCAACTTAACAATTAAATTATACAAAGTATAAATAATTTTGTCAATAATTGTATAAACATCAAAAAAGAAGATTTTATTTATCTTCTAATTCAAAATTTAATAATTCTAAAGCAATTTCTTCATATAAATCTTGTTCATGTTTAATCGTATCTATTAAAAACATTTTATCTTTTTTATAATTTTTTAAACCTCTCATATAATAAGGTTTATCACTATCTAATATAATAAATGGCATAATATTATTTTTTAAGCATTCTTTAAACATAATCATTCTTCCAACCCTACCATTTCCATCTCCAAAAGGGTGAATACATTCAAAACGATAGTGAAAATCAATTATATCTTCTATTGTAACTTTTTTTAAACTTTCATAATTATTTAATAAATTATCTAAATCTTTATCTACATCTTTTGGATCTGATGTATCTATTACATTAATTAAACCAATTTTATTAGGTACTACTTTAAATCCACCTACGTTATAGCGAGGATTTTCTTCATCTGTAGTATTTCTTTTTAATATCATATTCATTTTAATCATTATATCTTTAGATAATTTTTCATCTATAATACTTAAACAATAATCAAAAAGTCGAAAATGATTTTTCATTTCAGTTAAATCATCAAATTTAATTGCATTATCATTTTTTGGAATAAAAGAATCAGTTTCAAATATTTCTTCTGTTTCTTCTTCTGTTAATTTTCCACCTTCTATTTTATTAGAGTTATAAGCAAAATTAACTTGTGAATAGTGATATATATTACCTTTAAATTTTGATTTTTTTTGGTTTATTAATTCACGTTTTAATTTTTCTATTAACATAATTTATCACCAATCTTTGATATAATTAGTATATCATGTATAATTTAAAATGTAAATTAGTGATTTATAATCATGAAAGTAACAATCTAATTGTTTCTCCTTCATATATATTTTCTCCTGCACTTGGAGATTGATAGCTTATAGTATCTCCACTACCACTATATTCAACTTTAAATTTTTTTAATTCTTTTAGAGCATCTTTAATATTCATTCCAACTACATTAGGTACTTTAATATATTGCTTATCTAATATACTGAATTCTCTTTCAATTTCATTATTTCTTTTTTCTATTTTAAGTATATCTATTGAACTTTCTAATATTTTTTTTGCAATTGGAGCAGCAACTGTACCTCCATACTGTGTTATACCTTTAGCATTATCTATTGCAACATAAACTACAATTTGTGGATCATCTGCTGGCATAAATCCAATAAAACTTGTTATATAATTACCTGATAAATATTTTCCATCTTTAACTTTTTGTGCGGTTCCTGTTTTTCCACCTACTCTATAGCCTGCTATGTATGCATTATGTCCTGTACCACGTGCGACTACGCTTTCAAGTGCATATCTTACTTTTTCACTTGTTTCATCGCTTATTACTTTTCTTACTACTGTAGGTTTATTTTCAAGTATTACACTATTTGTTTCAGGATCATTTAAACTCTTAACTATGTATGGTTTATAAAGTGTTCCTCCATTAATTGCTGCTGAAACTGCTGTTACTTGTTGAATAGGAGTTACACTAACACCTTGACCGAATGCTGTGGTTGCAAGTTCCAAATCACCTATTTTATCTATATCAAATATAATTCCACTTGCTTCACCATTTAAATCTATACCTGTTTTTTTACCAAAGCCAAATTTATCTATATAACTAAATAATTTTTCTTTTCCAAGTTTTAGTCCTAAATTTACAAATCCGGGATTGCATGAATTTTCTACTACCTCAAGATAAGTTTCTGCTCCATGACCTCCGTGTTTCCAACAATGTAATGTCGCACCTCCAACTGTTATACCTCCACCATCAAAGAAAGTATCTTTTTCAAGATCTACTATATTTTCTTCTAAAGATGCAGCTAAAGTTATTATTTTAAATGTTGAACCAGGTTCATATGTCATCCATATTGGTAAATTTCTATTTATTTCTTCTGTAGTATAGTCTTGATATTTACTAGGGCTAAAATCCGGACGTGAAGCCATAGCAAGTATTTCTCCAGTTTTTGGATTCATTATAATTCCAAGTGCTTGTTCTGGATTATATTCACTTACTGCTGTTGAAAGTTCTCTTTCTAGTACCTCTTGTAATTCAAAATTTACTGTCAAAGTCATATTTATACCACTTTGTGGTTGTTCATATATTTGGGACATTTCTAAATTATTTCCTTTAGCGTCACTAAAATACTTTATCGCACCATCGCTACCAGTTAAATAATTATCATATATAAGTTCAAGACCACTAAGTCCTTGATTATCGATTCCAACAAAACCTATCGTGTGTGATAAAAATGTGTCATATGGATAATATCTCTTTGCTTCTTTTACCAAATATACACCTTTATATCCTAAACTATTTATTTTATCAGCTATTTCATAACTTAAATTTCTACCTTCTGGATGTACCCTTTCTATTGATGTTTTTTTAAATACATGTTTGTACATTTCATCATATTCTACATTCAATATATCAGATAAATCTTTAGCAACTTTTTCTTTATTTTCAATTTGATTTGGAATTAATATTAATGATGTCGTTGTTATGTTATTAGCAAGTTCTACTCCATTAGTATCATATATAATACCACGATTAGCTGCCAGTGGAAGATTACGACTCCAAAGACCTGTCGCATATTTATTTAATTTTTTATAATCTATTACTTGAATATAAAATACTTTACTTATTATTACTATAAATAAAAATATAGTTATTAATATAATTATTTTTATTCTTTTATGTATATCTTTAAAAAACATATTATCACCAATAAATTTTATGTCTAAAAAACACATTTATTTATTATTAATTTAACTAAAAAAAGTAGAATAATCTACTTTTAATTAAATTATTTATATATTAAATTTATAGCCTGTACTTAATCTATGAATATCAGGTTGAACTACATAAGCAAGCTTATGTAGTCTGAACCAATACAGCGTGGTATGGAGCGTAGGTGTAGACAGTGCCGGTGGAGCGGTCACTCGCGAACGTCCCTGGATCAGCACCGGCCATGATGGAACCTCCACGTTCGACCCAAGGTTTCGTAGAAGAAACAAAGTTCGCATTTTATGACCTAATCCCTCTAACTATAATAACTATAGCTAGATTAGAAATAAAATAAATATTATATCCCTAATCTAACTACAATTCAATTATAGTTATTATTTACATAGAATTGACTCTGCTTAAGACTACGTCTTTGCAGTGTCAATCATATAAATCTTAATTTATTTTTTTATACCCTATCCTCCTCCCAAAAAAGGGTGGGAGGAGGATAAGTTCACCCCAAAAATTTTTATATATTAAATTTATAGCCTGGACTTAATCTATGAATATCAGGTTGAACTACATAAGCAAGCTTATGTAGTCTGAACCAACACAGCGCGGAACGAAAAGCCGTCCACCGGAAAGTCGTACTCGGTGAAACTCGCGAACACCCCTGCATATTTACCGTCTCTAATGCATCCTCCACGAACGACCCAAGGGGACGTAGAAGAAACAAACCTCGATTCATCGTCATACCAACCTGACGTTTCTGAAAGTGAATGTCCATAACATACTCCTCCATCACATGCTTCTGGTGGAATTGTGCTTGTGTAACTATCATAATATTTTGAAGAAATTTGAGATGTAAATCCCGCAAAATTTGATACTGCTGCTGAACCCCATGGTAAATTTTTATCAGGATTTGTTTTATATGCTGATTCGTAATAAGCCATTACTTTTTCCCATGCTCCTCCACTCATATCATATATTCCTGTTATATTTCCTGTTGTTGATTGATTTACATTTGTTATGTAATCTCCATCACCTGTTAAATATGTACTACTATCATTTATTTCAACTTCCTTATTTATTCCATATTTACTTTGTGCTAAATATGCAGCTGCTCCCCATTCACTATTCTTCATCATATGTAAATCTCCTGGTATTTTTAACCTATTATCCATTGATTGGATTGCATAAAATGAATTTGATACATTATTATATTTTAATGATTCTACATTTGGTAATATTCTAAGTCCATCTGCATTTGCACAATTATTATCAACACAGCCTAAATTATTATCAATTGTTGATGATGATAACGTTGTATGACTTGTTTCAAATTTTCCTACCCATATTCCTGATAATTCTTGTGAATCAAATTTGAATGCTGGATGTACTCTATATCCATTACTATTTGTATCTTTATATGTTGTACTTTTTGATATAAAATTTATATCTATATTATATTGACTTGTTATTTTATATTCATATCTTGGTATCCATACAAACATAGCTATTGCTTCCGGATTAGTTCCTGTTACTGTTACTGTTTGTCCTGTTGTTTTACTTACTCCTGTTCTTAATAATACTGCGTTAGCCCATTCTTGATTTGAATAATTATACCACTCTTTAGAGGTATCAGCTACTACCCAGTTATTATCTTTATACACTACTGGTTTTAAATTTCCTAATACTGGTGTCTCTGAAATACTTATTGCTTGTTGTGTTCCAACATTCCCTACAGCATCTCTTACATTTACTATATGATTTCCTATTGTTGTGAACTTACATATATTTGATTTTTGCCATGTTCCATCACAACTATATGGAGTTTCATGTAATCCACTTTTATCATCTGTCGCTATTATTGTTACATTTTTTTCACTTAGTTCTGTTGAAAAAGTTGGCCCTGTAGTATCTATATTATTTATTGTTAATGAGTTCCATAATATTTTTTCTTCTCCATCAACTATTTCAACTTTAAGTGTTCCATTTTTTGCTGGTATTGTTATTGTTTGTTCTGATACTACATTAAAATCTTCTTCATCCCATTTATATCTATATGCAACATTATCAAGTTTTGGATATGTGATTGTTACTGTTCCTTCTTTTATATATTCATCTTTTGGATTTAATTCTAATTTTATATCATCTATTTTTTCGGTTCTTACTGTCTTTGTTATCTCTTTTGTTAATCCTACTTTGTTTTTTACTATTACTTTTATTTTATATTCTGTATCTATTTTTAATTTATCAAATGTATATGTATTTTCTTTTATGTTATTTATTTCTTTTTTATATTCTTCCGGCTCTAATATTTGATAACTATAGCTTGTTGGTACTCCATCTATTGTTTCTACTGTTACTACTAAACTCCTTGCATTAGTAATTACATTTACGTTTATTTCTAATCTATTTGCTAGTAAATCTTCTACTGTTCCTTTAAGCATGCTTAAATCATCTAGTGTTCCTTCCGCACTATATGTTCCATCTGTTACCTCTTTTAATTCTATTTTTCCTTCTTCATTTAAGAATACTTTTCCTTTTAAGTTCTTTGCATCAAGAGGTAGCTTACTTATATCTATTTCTGTTCCTTGTTCGATATTATTTTGAGCAGCATAAAGCTC
>CANQIV010000034.1 GCA_947624135.1 uncultured Bacilli bacterium
TAGTGAAATAATTGAGCAATTAAAAACAGATACAAGTGATTGGGATAAAAGTTTAAGTGCAAGATTAATAAGTGCAGATGAAATTGCAAAAATAGCAGATTCAACTAATACTATGGGATTTAATTCTAAAACAAGTGGAAAAGATAAATGGTTTGGATTTGATACTTTACAGCAAATTGTTCCAGAAAAATGTGTTGCTAGTGGAAATTGTAAATATTCATGGTTATATGATAGAACATCTTTAACTTGCAAAGATACTGGATGTTTAAATAATTCAACAGGATTAACTACTTATAGTTATTGGACAGATACTCCTATATATGGGACTACAGATTATACATGGGATATTGGTTTTGGTGGAAATCTATATCCTATGAAAACAGAAACACTTAGAGGAATAAGACCTGTTATAACAATTTCAAAATTAAATATAAAATAAATAGATTAAAGTAGATATCTACTTTTTCTTTTGCTTAAAATTATCTTGTAAAAATTAAACATAAGTGATATTATTAGTATAGATAGAAGAGTAAGAAAAACTTGAATTAGAGTGAAAGGATGAAAATATGAAAGATAAAAAGCAAAGAAATATGAGTATGATTTTTATATATAAAAATATAAAGGCATTCACCCTAATAGAACTTTTAGCTGTAATAGTAATATTAGCTATAATAGCAGTCATTGCAACTCCAATAATACTAGGAGTAATAAATGATTCAAAATATAAAGCATTTAAATTAAGTTTAAACAATATAGAACACGCTTATGAACTTTATGCGGCTCAAAATAATATCGAACAAGGAACAGAAATAGATATAAGTAAATTACCACTTGATTCTAAAAATTTAAAAGGGAAAGTATTTCTAAATATAGATGGAAAAGTAGAATTAAAAGAAGTAACCGATGGAACATATAGTGCGGAAGGAACACTAGATGATTTAAGTATGCTTAAAGGGACAGTAGAAGATTTATTAGCAAACCGTTTAGCTGTAGAAGAAAATATAATATCAACATCAAATAGTATAATAATAACATTAGAAACAATAGATGGAGTACCAACAAGTTATAGTTATCAGATAATAGAGCCAGAAGAAGAGAAAAAAGAAATAAATGATATAAAAGAAAATACATATACCTTTGATAAATTAAAATTTGATACAGAATATAAAATAAAAATTATAGTAAAGAATAAAGCTAATTTAGCAAAAGAGATAACAAAATTAATAAAAACTGAAAAAATAGAACAACCAACAATAGCGATAACTGATGATTCGAGTAATAATCAACAAATAGCTAAAATAGTTTATACAGGTGATGGTATAAATAACCCTCAATATTTTGTATACACTACAAAATCAGGTGTTTCTTCTTCTGCAGCACTCAAATGTACAAAAGTAGGAACTGACACACTTGGAAAACCCGGAGAATGTACTAACTCTACTACTAATTTAGACGCAAAAACATGGTATAAAGTAGATGGAAATGTAGATATAACGTACACTAAAGATGATACAATTGGATATATATATGCAGTTGTTTATGATGGCGTAAATTTTGGAAAAACAACTTCATATATTTTAAATAATCTTGGCTATAATAGCAAAGGATTACTAACATTATTTGATGGCTTTAATAAACCTGTAAATAATACATGGAAAGATTTAAGTAACAATGGAAATAATGGTAATTTAATTAATTTTTCCGGTGGAGTTGAAAATGATGGTATAACTTTTGATGGCGTGGATGATTACATATTAGTAAATAAAGCAACTGAATTTCCTAGTGGTGATAGTCAATATACAATGGAAATTGTAATTTACTATCCAGAATTAAAAAATAGAAATAATTTAATTAGTATGGGTGGTATGGAAGCACATATAGCTAATGGTATGTATATTTTAAATTCTACAGGTGTTTCTCATTGGTATTGGGCTGATGACTTACGTGTAGAGGATGCATTATCCGCACCAAATAGTTATACAATAACTGGATTATTTAATGGAACAAATAGAGAGTTATATATTAATGGATTGCTAGTTGCTCATGATAATTCTATACCAAGCGTGGAACCAAGCGATGTCACGATAGGAAAGGAAATTCCTAAACAAGGTGGTTTCTTTAAAGGAAAAGTAATGTCTGTTAGAATATATAATAGAGGACTTACATCTCAAGAGGTATATAAAAATTTTTCAATTGATAAATCTCGCTTTAATATAAACTCTTAATTCAACGTATAAAATTACTAAATATAACCATTCTATTTAGTTTTATTATTTATATATCTATAAAATTTTAATTATATTCATAAAAAAACAAAACTCGAACATCTTTTTCCTTGATTTTTTTGGATATTTAGATTATAATTATTTTAGAATAGAAGGGTGATAATATGGATTTACTAAATATAGTATTAGCAGATGGAACTGAAAAACAAGTAAATGGTATATTTTATTTATATAATTCTAAGTATTATCTTATCTATACAGAAAATGAAATAGATGAAAAGGGATATGTAGTTTTACACTTAGTGCAAGTTGGAAAAGAAATAGTAAATACACCTGATGGAAAGCGTGTAGATACAGGTAGAATGATAGGAATGGAAATAACAGATCCAAATGAATGGAAATTGATACAAGCATCAATTACAAAGATTGTAGAAGATAAAAAAAATAATACACAAAGCCCAGATATAAGTTATTTTGATATAAATATGATAAATGGTATTAAAATATTAAGTAAAAAGACATTTAGACTTTTAAAATCACTTATTGAGGAATGTTTTAAACTAAATATAGCTAATAATAATCAAAATAATAATCAAAATAACTCAAATGCAACACAAATTATAGATTATAGAACTAGTTTTTTTGAAGAACAAGAAAAAAATAAAGAATTACAAGCGACAATAGATGAATTAAATAATAAAATTAATCAAGTAAAACAAATAATAGGATAGTTCAAATAACTATTCTTTTTTTATATATAAATACATATAATTAACAGAGGATAAAATATGAAGAATTTAATTAATTATTACTATAACATAATTGTAAATAGTTTTAAGAAAATAGATGAATATTATTTATTTGAAATCGATGGTATAAATTATTCTTTTTTAGAGTATGATGGTAATATAGATGAATTATATAAAGTATATAATACAATTATAAATAATAATAAATATTGTCACGAGATTGTCGTAAATAAGGATAACCAAATAATAACTTTTTATTTGAAAAAACCATATATATTAATAAAAAAAAATATATATTTAAATGCTAAAGTAACACTTGATGAAATAATTAATTATAGTGTCGTAGTTGCTGAATCAAATAAGATAATGTGGGATAAACTTTGGATGAATAAAATAGACTATTATGAATATCAAATGAATGAACTAGGAAATAAATATAAAAAATTATATTCAAGTTTTAATTATTATATAGGTTTAAGTGAATGTGCGATATGTTTATTAAATTATATGAATGATGATAGTATAAAATTATATTTATCACATAAAAGAATACTAAATAAGGAAAATATGGATGATTTTTTAAATCCAATGAATATTATGGTAGATACAAGAGTAAGAGATATTGCGGAATATTTTAAGATAAATTATATAAATAATAATATAAAAAAAGAAGATATTATAAAAAGTTTAGACTTATTAGATTTGAGTTATAATGAGTGTATTTTATTTTTAAGTAGATTAATGTATCCTAGTTATTATTTTGATGTTTATGATAAAATAATTCAAGAAAAAATAAGTGAAGATAAAATAGATTTTTACATAGAAAAAAATGTTTACTATGAAACATTTTTGAAAGATATTTATGCATATTTCAAAATAAAATATAAAATGCCAAGTGTAGAATGGTTGGAATATTAAAAAATATTTATAACTTCTTTTACCTCTGGAACCTCACTCATAATAGCAGATTCTATGCCATCTTTTAAAGTAAAATCTAACATTTGACAATTAGCGCATGCACCAAGCATTTTTATATATACTATATTGTCTTCATATTTGACAAATTCTATATTGCCACCATCATTAATTAAAAATGGTTGTAATTTATTAATTATTTCTTTTATTTTTTCTTCTTGTTCTTTCATTTCAATCACCTAAGTTGTATTATATATTATTACTAACACTTTGTAAAGACTTTTTTTATTTTATAAAATATGTTATAATCGTTACAGAGCAGGTGTTAGTATGTCAAAAATAGTGAAAGGTAAAGTTGTAAGAGGAACTGTCACAGGAATAGAAAATTATGGTGTATTTGTTTCTTGTGATGATTATTATACAGGTCTTATACATATTTCGGAAATATCGCATGGATATGTGAAAAATATAAATGACTTTGTAAAAATAGGTGATATAATATATATAAAAATTTTGGATGTTGATGAAGAATTAGGACATCTTAAATTGAGTATAAAGGATATTGATTATAAAAGAAAAGTAAATGTTAAAAGAAAAAGAATAAAAGAAACACCATTAGGATTTAAGACATTAGAATATAAATTACCTATATGGATTAATCAATATCTTGAAAAAATAAAAAAATGAGTGTTAAAAATTATAAAAATTTTCTTAAAACACTCAAAAAATTTGAAATTGTATTGACAAATTAGCCTTGTCATGGTATATTTAATTACGTCAATGTTTTTTTCGGGCGATTAGCTCAGTTGGTTAGAGCACTTGCCTTACAAGCAAGGGGTCATAGGTTCGAGTCCTATATCGCCCACCATGCCGGAATAGCTCAATTGGTAGAGCAACTGACTTGTAATCAGTAGGTTGTGGGTTCAAGTCCTATTTCCGGCACCACTTTTATGGAAGGATAGCGAAGTGGTCAAACGCGGCAGACTGTAAATCTGTTCCTTCGGGTTCGATGGTTCGACTCCATCTCCTTCCACCACTTTATTTTATGGTATGTGCATGCCGGTAATATCATATGATTTTAAATCAGTTTATATCAGTTAAAACTGCCTCGTAGCCAAGCGGTAAGGCACCACACTTTGACTGTGGCATGCGCTAGTTCGAATCTAGCCGAGGCAACCATTATTATATTTTGTTCCGCTAGCTCAGTCGGTAGAGCATTTGACTTTTAATCAAAGGGTCTGGAGTTCGAATCTCCAGCGGGACACCATCTTGTGCCTGAGTGGCGAAATTGGTAGACGCACAGGACTTAAAATCCTGCGGGAGTCAAATCCCGTGCCGGTTCAAGTCCGGCCTTAGGCACCAATTTGAATTGTGAGTAGATTATTCTACTTTTGGAGAAATACCCAAGTCTGGTTGAAGGGACCGGTCTTGAAAACCGGGAGGTCGGCGACGGCGCGGGGGTTCGAATCCCTCTTTCTCCGCCATTAATTTTAATTTATATCGCGGGATAGAGCAGTCTGGTAGCTCGTTGGGCTCATAACCCAAAGGTCGTTGGTTCAAATCCATCTCCCGCAACCATGGTTCCGTGGTGTAGTGGTTATCACGTCTGCCTGTCACGCAGAAGATCGCGAGTCCGAATCTCGTCGGAACCGCCATTTTTTTATATGGCTCCATAGCTCAGTCGGTAGAGCAAAGGACTGAAAATCCTTGTGTCGGTGGTTCGATTCCACCTGTAGCCACCATATAGTATATTTAATCCTTATAAAATAAGGATTTTTTTCTTTATTAATTTATGATAAAATAATTATATATATTGTTGTAACATTTATTGATGCTTTGGATAATATATAATAGTCTTATTTTAAATGGCTTTGATAGTTAATATGTAATACAATCTATTTTTTTTACATAAAATCTATTGAAATGAAAATAAAAATTTGTTATACTATAAATACATTACAAATGGGTCTATAGCCAAGTGGTAAGGCGTGGGACTGCAACTCCCTGATCGTTGGTTCAAATCCGACTAGGCCCTCCAATATGATAGAAAACTCGAACTTTTGAGATTTCGAGAGTAATAAATGCTAACAGAAATGTTAGTTTTTTTGTACTTATAAAAAGCCCGAGCAAATTTTAAATGCTCGGTTTAATAAAACTATTTTTCCAACATGATAATACACCACGCTATTGGCAAAGCCAATAATGTTGTGTAAAGGGAATATTCTCTTTTGTCACGGCTTTCTTTATAACCCCTGATGACGATTTTTTTGTTCAATACCAAAATGTTGACTATATTGAACTAATGCATTATCCCAATTGTGGTCAATATTATCTATTTGTATTAATTCTTCCAATGATTTTCCTTTTCTATCTACTGCAAAATTATACATTTTCATTGCAGCATTACTCAACAAATATTCAATTTGCTGATTATCAAATTGTAAACCAGTAGGATTATGGACTGGTGAATAATTTGGATTTGGAATAAATGAATCATTATCAGCAAAATAAACACCATAGACTAATTCAGGATTAAGTTGAGATATCTCTCCATGCTCACCAAAATTTGATAAAGGTTTCCATATTGGAAGTGGTATTTGTTGTAATTGCCCATTTAGTATTCTAGGTGTTAAATAATACTTTGGAATTTTTATCACAAAAACAGTATTACCTTTTGTTCCAGTATATTCTTTCATTTTGCTTCCTAATTCACCTTCATTTATTTTTACTGGTCACATAGTAGAGTGCATATCATTACCACGATAATTTAATAAACCATTATCAAATATTTCATTAATCAAAGCTGAATCAGTTATTGTAGTTCCGTGAAAGAAATACGAAAATTCATCATTATTCATATGCATTTTTTCTCCTTTGTATAATTATAAAAAAATTTTTAATGAGTTTCATAAATTTAATATAAAATTTGTAATTTTTATTCAAATATGTAAAATATGTGGTATAACTATATCAGCTATTACTACTTATTATGAAACATGAAAATTTAACGATAAAAAACAGTATCAACTGTTTTTATTAATATAATTAATTTATCCAAATAGCGTTACATAGTTATTATTATAAAATCCAATTCCAACCTTTTTATAATTGTCACTTATTATATTTAAATAATGGTCATTAGAATTTTTCCACCCAACCATTGCTTTTGATAAGTTTTCATATCCCCAAGCAATATTTTCACCTGCAGCTGTATAATTAATTCCCATTTCATCATAAATTGTAAAACAACTGCTACCATTAGGCCTTGTATGAGATTTAGTATTACTCCAATACATTTCCATTGCTCTGATAGTTGCTGCTAAAGATAATTCATAATCATAAACTAATTCAAATTTATTTGCTTCTCTCCTATATGAATTTAATGTATTAATTCCTACTTCTTTTATAGAATTTAAATTATAATTTAGTATATTAATTGCTTCAGATTTTAACTCATTTGTAGTAGCAGTGTATTTAGACCTATCAATATTTTCATAAGTTTCTTCAGAATATTTACATTTTCCAACATCAGAAAATATAGCATACGTTATATATAATGTTCTTTCTATTTTTACTCCATATTTATATGTTGGTTCTAAAGTTTTTTCTTCGGTATCAAATTTTATAAAATTATTTAAATTTGATGGATTTTGATTAGATTTTATTTTGTCAATACACTTATCATTTGAATTTATATTGTAACTATTGTTGTTATTAAGCTCATTATCATCAATATTATTTGTAGAACTATTAGTTATAGAATTATCAATACCATATTTGATAGTATCATTAGTAATAGAATTATTATTCTTATTACTAGTATTATTATCTTCATTATCAACGTTATCGACACTATCATCAATAGTAAGTTCAGTTTCTTTTTTTATTTTCTTTCCATCTTTATCTTTGATTATTATTTCAATTTTATAATTACCTTTATCAGTATATTTACTCATTTTTTCATCAGAATAACTTAATGTATATTCACTACCAATATCATTTTCAATGAAATCTTCAAGATTATATTTTTCTCCAACTTTAATATAAACTTTTTTTAAAATAAAATTAGATTCATTAATACCTACAATACCTACATTATCTTTTACTATATCAATTTCATTATTTAATTCATCATTTTTTAAGTAATTATCGTTATTTGATGATTCAGTTTTGTCTTTTAAAACATTTTTATCATTAGTAATAAATATAAGCATAATAACAATTAAACCAATAATTAAACAAAAACTTAAACAAATCTTACTACTTTTTTTCATACATCACACCTCACACATACGTTTGTTTGTAATTCATTTTAACATTTCTATATAAAAATTGCAACATATTTTTAGCAATTTTTAAAAAATTGTTTAAATTTTTATTCAAATTTTTTTATATAGTAGATTTTTAATCGTTATTTTGATAAAATAAATATATAAATTATTAGGAAAGACAGGTTGAGCAAATGGAAAAAATTGTAATTAATATGGTATCAAGTGCGGATAAAGTAGAAGGACAAGGAGTTGGAAGTGCATATGATGAACAAGTAGCGCTCGTAAAGGATAAATTGAAAGATAGATTCGAAATTAGAGAGAACTCTAAAAAAGATGCAGACATACTTCATCACTATACTGTTGATTTAGGAAATTATATGAAAATGATTTCAACTAAAGGAGTAAATGTTGCTCATGTTCATTTTCTTCCAACAACACTAGATGGAAGCATAAAACTCCCAGATACAATATTTTCTGTGTTTAAAAGATATGTTATAAGTTTTTATAATAAAGCTGATTATTTAGTAGTAGTAAATCCAACATTTAAAGAAGAACTTATAAAAAATGATATAGATGGCGATAAAGTAGTTTATATTCCAAACTATGTATCTAAAGAAACATTTTTTAAAAAAGATCAAAAGCAAGTAGAAGAAATAAGAAAGAAACACAATTTAAAAAAAGATGATTTCGTAGTACTTGGTGTAGGTCAAGTTCAAACAAGAAAAGGCGTTATGGACTTTATTGACGTAGCTAAAAAAATGCCAGATGTTAAATTTGTTTGGTGTGGAGGATTTTCATTTGGTAAAATTACAGATGGATATGAAGAACTAAAAAAAATATATGATAATCCACCAAAAAATGTTCAATTTTTAGGTATAGTACCAAGAAATAATATGAATGATATGTATAATATGGCTGACATACTTTTCATGCCATCATATAATGAATTATTTCCTATGTCAATACTTGAAGCAGTAAATTCTCAAAAACCATTATTGCTTAGAGACTTAGATTTATATAAAGATATATTATTTAAAAAATATATGTGTTCAGATAATAATGAAGGATTTATAGAAAAAATAAAAATATTAAGAAATGATTCAAAAGAATATGAAAAATATAGTAAATATTCTAAAGATATAAGTGATTTTTATTCAGCAGACCATGTCGCACAAATGTGGGATGAATTTTATACAAAAATATATTTACAACACAAAACTGATGTAGAAAATAATAAATTGAAAAAGGAAAAAGTAAAAAAAGAAAAATTAGAAAAAAAAGAATTAAATAAAAAAGATAAGAAGATTAAATCCTAAATTTAGGATTTTTTTGAATATTATGTGAAATTTGTTGACATGTATGGCTAAAAACTATAAAATGTAATATGTGTTTCAGTTAACTAAAATAAAAAATCGAATATATTAATAGAGGTGATAATAATGTTAAAAATGTTAAAAAAATTCAATTGGAAAGAATGGTTAATGTTATTTATAAGTGTAGTACTTATAGCCTTTCAAGTATGGTTAGATTTAAAATTACCAGATTATATGAGTAATATCACTAGACTTATTGAAACGTCTGGAAATAGTATGGGAGAAATTTTAAAACAAGGCGGATATATGTTATTATGCGCTTTAGGTAGTTTAATTTCTGCTATAATAGTAGGCTATATAACATCTAAGTTATCAGCTAGTTTTTCTTATGATTTACGAAAAAAAATATTTAAAAAAGTTAGTGATTTTGGGATGGAAGAGGTAAAAAAATTTGAAACCAGTAGCTTAATTACACGTACAACAAATGATGTAACACAATTAGAGATGTTTGTAGCTATGGGGCTTCAAATGCTTATAAAATCACCAATTATGGCTTTTTGGGCTGTAAGTAAAATTTTAAATAAAAGTTTAGAGTGGAGTTTAATTACAGGATCTGGTGTTGTTATCCTTCTTGTAACTGTTGGTGTACTTATGATAATAGTTTTCCCAAGATTTGAAAAAGTACAAAAATTAATAGATAAAGTAAATAATGTAATTAGAGAAAATTTAATGGGTATTAGAGTAATAAGAGCATTTAACGCAGAAAAATTTGAGCAAAATAGATTTGAAGATGTTAACAATAATTTAACAAATATGCAACTATTTAATCAAAAATGTTTTGCTATATTAAATCCAATTATGAATCTTGTCATGAATTTTTTAATACTTGGAATATACCTTATAGGAGCTAATTTAATAAATGGTGCTGGAATGATTGATAAAATTAATTTATTTAGTAATATGGTAGTATTTTCAAGTTATGGTATGCAAGTAATTGCAGCATTCTTAATGTTAGCTATGATATTTATGATACTTCCAAGAGCTCAAGTTTCTGCTAAACGTATCAATGAGTTACTTGATAGCGATATAAAAGTAAAAGATGGACATTTAGTAAATATAAATCCTAAAGAAATTGGTACAGTAGAATTTAAAAACGTTTCATTTAAATATCCAGATGCTGATGAATATTTAATAAAAAATATATCATTTAAAGTTAATAAAGGTGAAACTATAGCTTTTATAGGTTCAACTGGTAGTGGAAAAAGTACATTAATCAATCTAGTGCCAAGATTTTATGACGTAACACAAGGTGAAATACTTGTAGATGGAATAAATGTTAAAGATTATAAAAAAGAAGAATTGAACAATAGAATAGGTTATGTGCCACAAAAAGCAGTTATGTTTACTGGAACAGTAAAATCAAATGTTGGTTATGGTGATAATGGAAAAGGCTCAATTAGTTTTAAAAGAATAAAAGAGTCAATAGAGGTAGCTCAAGCTAAAGAATTTGTCGAAAACATGGAAAATACGTATGATTCACATATAGCAAGAGGTGGTACTAATATATCTGGTGGTCAAAAACAAAGACTTGCCATCGCACGAGCTATAGCTAGAAATCCTGAAATATATATTTTTGATGATTCTTTTTCCGCACTTGATTATAAAACAGATGCAACACTTAGAAAAAATTTAAAAAAATATACAAAAGATGCAACAACTATGATTGTTGCTCAAAGAATAGGTACAATTATATCTGCTGATAAGATAGTTGTACTTGATAAGGGTGAATGTGTTGGTATTGGTACACATAAAGAACTTATGAAAAATTGTGAAATTTATAGAGAAATTGCTTTATCTCAAGTTACAAAGGAGGAATTAGAAAATGCCTAGACCAATGAGAAGAGTACCAGAAAAATCAAAAGATTTTAAAGGCTCAATAAAAAGATTATTTAATAGTTTAAATAAATGGCGCTTTTTACTTATAATTTCCTTAATGCTTGCTATGATAAGTGCAATACTAGCTCTTATTTCTCCAAATAAATTATCTGATTTAACCAATACAATAACTCTCGGATTGCAACCAAATATATCTGAAGAAATAGTTTTAGATATTATAAATAATGATAAAATTAGTGTTGAGGATAAAGCAAAATTTCAAGATGTTTTAAAAGAAGCTAATAATAGTGAAAATATAGATGTTAATAAAGTCTTTAGTAAAATGGATGAGTTACCAGAATCTATAAAAAGTATAATAGAACCTAAAATAGATATGGCTAAAGTTAAAAGTATCGCATTACTACTTACTATTCTTTATGTAATAAGTGCTTTATTTAACTACGTACAATCTATACTTATGACAATAATATCTAATAATTTTGCAAAAAAACTTAGAACAAATATAAGTTCTAAAATAAATAAATTACCACTTAAGTATTTTGATACACATGAAAATGGTGATGTACTTTCACGTGTTACAAATGATGTAGATACTATAGCTCAAAATATGAATCATAGTTTAGCAACTTTAGTTACTAGTATAACTCTTTTTATAGGATCTATAATTATGATGTTTGCAACTAATTGGATTATGTCTATTACTGCAATATTAGCAAGTTTAATTGGATTTAGTTTAATGGGAACTATACTTGGTAAATCTCAAAAGTATTTTATAAAAAGACAAGAAGAGTTAGGTAATTTAAATGGATATATAGAGGAAATATATTCTGGACATAATGTAGTAAAAGCTTATAATGGTGAGAAAGAAGCTAATATAGAGTTTGATACATTAAATAAAAAATTGTATGATTGTAATAGAAAAAGTCAATTTTTATCTGGAATTATGCAACCTATTATGATGTTTGTCGGAAATTTTGGCTATGTTGCTGTATGTGTAGTAGGGGCTCTTTTAACATCTAAAGGTATTATATCATTTGGTGTTATAGTCGCATTCATGATATATGTTAGAATGTTTACTAATCCTTTATCACAAATTGCTCAGGCTATGACTTCGCTTCAATCAACTGCTGCTGCGAGTGAAAGGGTATTTGAATTTTTAGATGAAAATGAAATGTCTGATGAAAGTAATTTAAAGAAACATTTAGATAAAGATAATGTTAAAGGTGAAATTGAATTTAAGCATGTCAAATTTGGTTATGATGATTCTAAAACTATAATTAAAGATTTTAGTGTAAAAGTAAAAAAAGGAGAAAAAATTGCTATTGTAGGACCTACGGGTGCAGGAAAAACTACTATGGTAAATTTACTTATGAAATTTTATGAGATAAATTCGGGTGATATTCTTATTGATGGCGTTTCAACTAAGGAGCTTACTAGAGAGAATATACATGATTTATTTGTAATGGTTCTTCAAGATACATGGGTATTTGATGGTACAATACGTGATAATATTAAGTTTAATAAAGAAAATGTAACTGATGAAGAAATAAAAGAGGCTTGTAAAACTGTAGGAATTGATCATTTTATTAAAACTTTACCTGGTGGTTTGAATGCTAAAGTAGGGGATAATGATATGATTAGTGGTGGACAAAAGCAATTACTTACTATCGCACGTGGTATGATAGAAAATGGGCCATTTTTAATACTTGATGAAGCTACGTCTAATGTAGATACTAGGACAGAGGAATTAGTTCAAAAGGCCATGGATAAATTAACTAAAGGTAAAACGTCATTTATAATAGCTCATAGATTATCTACGATAAAAAATGCTGATTTAATTTTAGTCATGAAAGATGGAAACATAATTGAGCAAGGTTCACATGATGAATTACTTAAAAAGAATGGATTCTATGCTGAATTATATAATTCACAATTTGATATAATTAATGAATAAAAGTATTTACAAAATAAAAAAAATAGTGTATATTTGATATATCACTATTTGATGCAGGTGTGGTTCAATGGTAGAATGCGGCCTTGCCAAGGCTGAGACGCGAGTCCGATTCTCGTCACTTGCTCCAGTGACGTTTCTGTTCGAACTTTTATAGTTTGAACTTAAATATATAATCAATCCGTTCGGGTTGAT